>JAGNSH010000070.1 GCA_017988165.1 Giesbergeria sp.
GCTGCACCTTCATGTATGCGGGCGTGCCGTAGCCTTCTTTTTCGTAGATTTTGTGGATCTTCTCGAACATCTCGCGCATCAAATCAAAGCGGCGCAGGGCTTCGTTTTTCAGCTCTTCGAGGCGGCGCGTCATGGCCTTGGAGCCGCCCTTGCCGTCGTCGTCATCGTCTTCGTCAAACTCGTCAAAGTCTTCTTCGGCCACATAGTCGTCGGCCTCGTTGGGGTTAGAAAAACCATCAACGATGGTGGTGATGACCACCTTGCCGCTGCGAATTTCTTCGCCCATCGCCAGCACTTCAGCAATGGTGGCGGGCGAGGCGCTGATGGCTTCCATCATCGCCATCAGGCCGCCTTCGATGCGCTTGGCAATTTCAATTTCGCCTTCGCGCGTCAGCAATTCGACCGTGCCCATTTCGCGCATATACATACGCACCGGGTCGGTGGTGCGGCCAAACTCGCTGTCGACGGTGGACAGGGCGGCTTCGGCGGCTTCTTCGGCTTCTTCTTCGGTCGAAGCGGTTTGCGCGGTGTTGGTGACTAGCAGCTGCTCGGCATCGGGCGTTTGCTCGTAAACGGCCACGCCCAAGTCGTTGAGCATGGAAATCACCACTTCCAGCGTCTCTTGATCGACCAGCTTGTCGGGCAAGTGGTCAGAGATTTCGCCGTGCGTCAGGTAGCCGCGGGTTTTGCCCAGCTTGATCAGCGTTTTCAGGCGCGAGCGGCGCTTGGCCATGTCTTCTTCGGACAACACCGTCTCGTCCAAGCCAAACTCTTTCATCAAGGCGCGCTCTTTGGCCTTGCTGATTTTCATGCGCAGCGGCTTGACCTTTTCGACCGGCGCGGCGTTGGCATCGACTGCGGTATCGGTTTCGGTTTCGGTTTCGGTTTCGGCCTCGGCTTCGGGCTCGCCTTCAAGTTCAGATTCGATGTCCGACAGGTCGGCATCGTCGCCGTCCATATCGGCTTTGGCTTTGCGGCCGGGGGTTTTCTTGGCAGCGGCTTTGGCGGGGACTTTGGCGCCAGCCTTGGCCGGGGTTTTGGCAGCAGCGGCTTTAGGGGCAGCGCGTTTTTTAGGCGCTTCGGCGGCGGCACCATCGGCGCTGGCCGCCACGGCGGCATCGGTGGCCTTGACCGCTTTGGCGCGGGCCGGTTTTTTCTTCAACAACTCATCGGCAGCTTTGATCAGCTCGGCAGAACTTTTTGGGGACACGGTTTTTCACTTTCTTGGCCACTGGGGCGGCGGCGGCGGCGGAGGCCGGTGGTTTCTGGGCGGGCACAGAACACAGTAATGGGCATATGGCATGGGCGCGTGGCATAGCTACAGGCGCAGCCACACCCATTACGGTGCGAGGCAAATGCCTCGGCGGCAAGATGTTGGGGCGATCATTTGGGGTGCAGTCCTTGCGATATCAGGGGCGGTTGTGCGTGTGTGTCACGGTGGCCCGGTTCGGAGGTGCTGCTGTCGCTCTTGCCGACGTTAACCGCACATTATAGCGACCGCGCCAATTTCAAGAGGCGGCCAAGCGGCTCAAAACGCTGGCGTGGCCAATTTTTCCAGCGCTACGCGGCGCAGTTGTAACGCGCGGTAGCGCTCCAGCGCGCTGGGGTCGTGGGCGGCTTGGGCAATGGCGGCGTCTTGCTGCTGCTTGATGTGCTCGATCAGCATCCGGTTGAGCAAGCCGCGCAGTTCGGTGCGCAGTTCGGTGGTTTCACCTTCGGTTTGGGCGTGGGCGCCGGTCATCACCTGCTCGGCAAGCGCTTGGCAAGCAGGGCCCGGCAAGCCTTGGCGCAAATCCTCACGCAGCAGCGCCCACGAGCGCACGCCGTGCTCGTGAAACTGCCCCTCCAGCCAGGCAAACAGCGTGCCGTGCGGCGCCGCCAGCGCACACAGCACGGCTTGGTCTTCTTGCGTCAAGGTGTCTAAAAACTCCATGTGCGACAGCAGCAAGCGCGCCGCATGGTCAGCGCGGCTGGCCAGCGCGGTGCGCGGGCCGCGTGCGCCGCCGCCGCCACCAGCCGCCACGGCGCTGCTGCGTGGGTTGCTGCCTTTGGGGCTCCAGCGCGGCTTGGCTGCACGCTGGGCGTAGGGCGCGCCATCGGGCAGATCACGCGGGTCGCGCAGATCACGCAAATCGGGCCCCTCAGACAAATAAGACGGCGGCTCGGCGCTGTCCCAGCCTGAGTAAGCCTCGGCGTGTGGCGCTGGGGCGTGGGTTCGGGCGGCATCGCGCGCGCGCGCTTGGCTCCACACCTCTGACAAATCGCGCACCTCTAACTGCGCCTGCGCTGCCAGCTCGCCCAGCAGTTGGCGCTTTAAGACGCCATCGGGCAGCAGCTCCCACAGCGGACGGGCCTTGCTGGCCATGTGGGCGCGCCCTTCAGGCGTACCCAAATCGCATTGCTCGGCGGCGGCTTCGAGCAAAAAGCTACTGAGCGGCATGGCGGCGCTGATGTGGCGCGCAAAAGCCTCGCTGCCGTGGGCGCGCACAAAGCTGTCGGGGTCGTGTTCAGCCGGCAAGAACAAAAATTTAATGCTGCGCGTGTCGCTGGCGTAGGGCAAGGCCACTTCCAGCGCCTTGCGCGCGGCGCGCCGGCCCGCGTTGTCACCGTCAAAGCTGAAAACAAGCGCCTCGGTAAAGCGAAACAGTTTGGCCAAGTGCTCGGGCGTACACGCCGTGCCCAGCGTGGCCACGGCGTTGGGAAAGCCCAGCTGCGCCAGCGCCACCACGTCCATATAACCCTCGGTGACCAGCGCCAAACCGTGCTCACGGATGGCAGTGCGCGCTTCAAACAGGCCGTACAGCTCGCGCCCTTTGTGGAACACCGGGGTTTCGGGCGAGTTGAGGTATTTGGGCTTTTCGTCGCCAAACACCCGCCCGCCAAAGCCAATGCATTCGCCTTTGACGTTGCGAATCGGAAACATCAGCCGGTCGCGAAAGCGGTCGTAGCGGCGCACCTCGCTGGGGTTGTCGTCGTGGACGATGACCAGCCCAGCCTCGGCCAGCAGCGGGTCGTCGTACTGGGCAAACACGCTGGACAAGCCATGCCAGCCCTCGGGCGCGTAGCCCAAGCCGTAGCGGTTGGCCACGTCGCTAGACACGCCCCGGCGCTGCAAATAGGCGATGGCGTGCTGGGCGCTGCTCAGGTGCTGGCAATAGGCGGTGCTGGCTTTTTCTAGCACGTCGGTCAGCGTGGCTTGCTGCTGTTTGCGCGCAGCGGCGCGTTCGCGCTCTTGCGGCGAGACGTCGTCTTCGGGCACCTGCAAGCCAGTTTGCTGGGCTAAGTCGTACACGGCCTCGACAAAGCCCATGCCGGCGTGCTCCATCAAAAAAGTGATGGCGTTGCCGCTTTTACTACAGCCAAAGCAATGAAAAAACTGCTTGGCTGGGCTGACACTGAACGAGGGCGACTTTTCCCCGTGGAACGGGCACAGCCCCATAAAGTTGGCGCCGCCTTTTTTCAGCTGCACATAGCGCCCCACCACCTCGACAATGTCGGTGCGGTCAAGCAGCTCTTGGATAAACGATTGGGGAATGGTCACAGCGGCATTTTCCTCCATTGCACTGCGCCAAAGAGCAGCGCAAGGTGCTCTTTTTTTGATAGCTATAACCGCAAGCAGATAAAGGGCTAGAGACCGTTTTGACCATTATTTGGGCACAATGCTTGCTCAGGCGGGCACAAACAGCGCCGGGTCAACCATGCTGCGGTTGAGCATCACGCCCCAATGCAAATGCGGCCCGGTGACGCGGCCAGTGGCGCCCACAGCGCCAATGCGCTGGCCGGTTTGCACGGCATCGCCGACCTGCACCTCGATGGCGCTCAGGTGGCAAGACATGGTCAGCAGCCCGCCGCCGTGGTCTAGCCACACCGTCTGGCCGTTAAAAAAATAATCGCCCGTATCGATAACCGTGCCTGGCAGCGGCGCCGCCACCGCTGTGCCCGTGGGCGCAGCAATGTCCATGCCGCTGTGCGGATTGCGCGCTTGGCCGTTAAACACCCGCCGCAGCCCAAACGAGCTAGAGCGGCGCCCCGGCGTCGGCACCCGCATCGCCAAACTGGCCGGCAGCGGCGTGCTGAACGTGGCCATCACCGTGGCCTGGTGATCGCGCTCGCGCTCGTAGCGGGCTTGGTTCTCGGGCGACAAATCGACCGTGAGCGGCGCCACTGTCAGGCGCTGCTCGCGGTAGCGTTTATCAACCACGGTGTAGGGCACTTGGCGCGCTGGACTGCCTGGCGCGGCGGCCACGGTGATGTGCGCTAGCCCCAGCGGGGCCGACAGCGCAATGCCGACCAGCGCCGTCCACTCGATCATGTCGCCCTGCACCAGCAGCGCCACATCACCGGCAAACGCTTGGGGCTGGACGGGCGCTGGCCCCAGCGACAAGCGCACCACGCCGCCGGGCACGGCCAGCGTGCGCGGCCAGACGGTGGCTTCGTGGCTTGCGCCCGCAGCCAGCACGGCGGTGGGCAGCGCCAGCAGCCCCAAACCGCCCAAGCCAGTCAAGCCAGTCAGCAGGGCCCGGCGGCGGGCGGCAAACTGGCCAGCGCAGCGCTCAGTGCGTGACAAATTCATAAGTCACGGCCTCGCTCTCGACCATGTCCAAAATGTCGTTGAGCGTGTCCTCGTCGTCGGTGCTGCTCCAAATTTCTTCGGGGTTGCTGGCAAACAGCGGCTCGATGGCAATGTCCATGAACACGCCATTGGGCAGTTGCAGCACGGGCGAGTCCTCCGACGTAGCCACCAGTTGCCAATCGTCGGGCACGGACATTTCGAGTTCGATGGTGACTTTGAGTTTTTTCATGGGAAAGGCTTTCTGTTCTGTAGAGGGTGGGGATGGCAAACACGCTTTCAGGCGGCTTGCCGGGGAGTCTGCGGTGCTGCGTTGGCATCGCTATGGGCAACTTCAGGCCAAAGGCATCGGCCACCCAAAGCCAACTACAGTTTGACATGTCGTTGCGCCAGCGGTGTGTTGCGTACAGAAAAGCAATAAATCACTCTCCAGTCGCTTTCCAGTCGCCCCAGCCTTGGGGACGGCGCAAAAGCCAGCAAACAATACCCGCTGAAACAGGCAGCACACTGGCTGCTGGCGCAAGGAAGGGCTAGGCCAGAGGCGGCTTTCGCCTACGTTTGTACGCAAAAGCGCCCTCGACAATGGCTTTTATGACCAAAAAACACCGCACAGTGATGGTGGTATTGCTGACCTTTCTGGCGACCTGCGCCCTGGTGCTGCTGGCGCTCAACTTCACGGCGGGCGAGAAGAAAATCCAGCACCAAATTGCACGCCTGTACAACAGCGCCGACCCGCAGTTCGAGCGCGCCATGGGCCTGTTGCTCGGCCCCGGTCTGCTGGACGGCAACGCAGTGGTGGAACTGCTCAATGGCGACCAGATTTTTCCGCCCATGTTGCAGGCCATTCGCGGCGCGCGCACCAGCATCACCTTTGAAACCTACATCTACTGGTCGGGCAGATGCAGGCCACCTTTCTGGACAACTGGCTCAAGGCGACTGGCCGCGTGATGCACGGTGCCGCGTACTTTCCGCCCATCGCGCCGGCAGGCACCATGCAGGCGCAGATGTTTTCCAGCTCGCCATCGAGCGGCAGCGAAAGCATGCAGCTGATGTACCACTTGGCCATCACCGCCGCCGAGCACAGCATCGACTTTTCCGTCGCCTACTTTGTGCCCGACGACCTGACGCGCAAACTGCTGACCGACGCCTTGCAGCGCGGCGTGCGCCTGCGCTTCATCACGCCCGGCGAGCACACCGACACCGAAACCGTCAAAGCGGCGTCGCGTGCCACCTGGGGGCCGCTGCTGCAAGCGGGCGCTGAAATCTATGAGTACGAGCCCACCATGTACCACTGCAAAGTGATGATCGTGGACAAGCGCATGGTCTCGGTTGGGTCGACCAATTTCGACAACCGCTCGTTTCGCCTGAACGACGAAGCCAACCTGAACGTCTACGACCCGGCGTTTGCTGCGCGCCAAAGCGCCGTGTTTGAAGACGACCTCCAACGCTCGCGCCGCGTGACCTACGAAGACTGGCTGGAGCGCCCTTGGCACGAAAAACTCGCCGAACGACTGGCGTCGTTGCTGGGTTCGCAGTTATAGGTTAAATAGACCTCTAGCCCTTATGTAGCAAGCGCCTATAGCTATTAAATACATAGCAAATACAGCGCCATGCAATGGCTGCTAAAGCGTATCCGCCACGGTGTGGGTGGCGGCAATCAAGCTGGTGGCTTTGAGGTTTTGCTCAATGCAGCCGCGTGCGTTTAAGCGACGGCTTGGGGTTTTTCTGCGGCGCGCCGCTGCGGTGCCATCGGCACTTTCAGGCCAAAAAGGGCGACAGCATAGCCGCCGCTTACAGCAACCACTCTATTGGCAGCAGCGCCAGCAGGCGCAGCCCCAAGCGGCTCCACCAGCGGCTACCGGGCTCGGTGGTGTGCAGGCCATCATCGGGGCTGTGCCATTGCACTTCGCCGGTGCCCGACAAGCCCAGCGTATAGGCGCTCTGGGGCACGTTGGTGGCAAACGCCTGCTCAATTTGGCCGGCCAGCAGGGGGCTGTCGATGACAAAGCCCAGCTCGGTGTTGAGCAGCGCCGAGCGCGGGTCAAAGTTAAAGGAGCCAACAAAAGCGCGCTCACCATCGACGGCAAAAGTTTTGGCGTGCAGGCTAGAGCCTGAGCTGCCCAGCGGATTGAGGCGCACGCCGGGTTTTTTTGGCGCCAAGCGCTGCTTTTCGTACAGCGCCACGCCACTTTGCAGCAACGCCGGGCGGTATTGCGCGTAGCCGGCGTGTACCAGCGGCACATCGCTGGCCTCGTAGGCGTTGGTCAGCACGCGCACCGCCACGCCGCTGCGGCTCAGGCGGGCCAGCGCCTCGGTGCCGGCGGCGGTGGGCACAAAGTAGGGCGACACCAGCGCCAGCGAGCGCTGCGGCGCGCCGCCCAGCACGCGGTACAGCTGATCGACCAGCAAACCACTGCGCGGCGCCAGCCCCAAGCCCTTGGCCGGGTCGTCGCTGACGATGTGGATGCGGCTCCAGTGCAACGCCAGCGGCTGCACCAGCAAATCGGTGATGAAGGGGGTTTGGCGCAGCGCCTCGGTGTAGGTACGCGCGCCGCTGGAGGCGCCAATCTGCGCTGCGCGGGCGTGCAGTTGTGCGCGGTCGGCTTCGGCGGCGGCGGCAGTGGGCGCGGGCACAAGGGCCTGCACCGGCCAGGCCGAGGCGCTGGCCCAGTAGCGGTCAAAGTCTTGCGACACCTCGGGCACGATGGGGCCGACCGCCAGCACATCGAGGTCGCTAAACAGCACACCATTGGTGGCGCCAAAGTATTCGTCACCAATGTTGCGCCCGCCCACAATGCTGGCTTGGTTGTCCGCCGTAAACGACTTGTTGTGCATCCGCCGATTGGCGCGGCCAAAGTCGCTCAGGTAGCCCAGCGGCTTGGCCCAGCGCACGACAAACGGGTTAAACAGCCGCACCTGTATTTGCGGGTGTAGCGCCAGCGCCGCCAACTCCCGATCCAGCCCTGCGGTGCCGCCATCGTCCAGCAGCAAACGCACGCGCACCCCGCGCTCGGCCGCTTGCAGCAGCGCTTGCAGCAGCAGCGTGCCGGTGTGGTCGCCGCGCCAGATGTAGTACTGCACGTCCAAACTGCGCTCGGCCACCCGTGCCAACAACATACGCACGGCAAAGGCCTCCAGCGGGTCGGTCAGGGTGTGGATACCGCTGTCGCCCGGGTGCTGTAGCAGCTGCGGCGCAATCGCCCGCCCCAGCAGCGTCTGCACGCCGTGCTGCGCATCCAGCGCCACCGACACGGGCCGTTCGGGCATCGCTGGCAGCGCGCACGCCGCCAGCGGCAAAGCCAAAAGAAAGGAATAAAAGCGGTTGATACAGCGCCTCCAACAAGGAAATTTATTTTATTGATAGCTGCAAGCGCAGTCTTGGCAACGGTTTCAGCTACAAATCTATCTTAAATGCTTATATAGCAAGCGGTGTTAGCTATCAAATTAATACCACAGACAACTCTCTGCAATGGCAGCTAAAGCGCATCCGCCACAGTTTGGGTGGCGAAAATCAAGTCGGTGACCAGCCGCTCATCCACCTCCAGCAAACCTTCGTACTCACCTAGGTTGCGCATATGGTGGCATTTGTCCAACACACGGCTCTTGGGCTTCGATCAGCCATATCTTGGGCTGCTCCAATACGCGCGTGACAAAGGCGTTGTCTTGTGCAATGCGCCGCGCAAAGTCAGCCGGTGTGTACAAAGTCGGGTTGATGTTGCGGCCCAGTGTCTGGGTGGCATCTTCGAGGGCACCAAATACATCGGCATAGCCTAGGTTGGCGCTGACCAGCATCAGGTCAATATCGCTGTGCGCCGTGTCTTGCTGCTTGGCCACGGAGCCGTACACAAAGGCCATCTCAATACGCGCCGCCAACGGCAGCAAAGCGGCGCGCAGCACGTCGGCCAACCCAATAGTCTTGAGCACCAGCCCACGCAGCTCGGCAAAAATGGGTGCCTGCGCATTGGCTTGGTAATGCTTCTGGTTGCCCTGACGGGTGACGTTCAGCAAGCCCGCGCTAGACAAGGCCGCCAGCTCACGCTGCACGGCACCAGTGCCCGATTGCGCCAGCGCTATCACCTCATTGGCATAAAAACTCCGCTCTGGTGTACCAAACAACACTGCCAGCACACGCTGGCGCACCTTGGGAAACAAGGCATCGGCCAAACTGGTGGCAGCAAGGAGTGGAGCATTCATACCCATAACGGGGTTTATCGTACCTTAAATGGGGTTGCAAGCCCCATCACCACTGCGCTGATGGGCCGCTCACGCAAGACGCTGTTGTTGCCTTGGGGAGATTTTTCGGTAAACGCAGCAGCTCACTTCCCCCAAGAGTCCTTCAATCCCACCGCCAAGTTAAACACCGGCTTGCCAGCGGCGTGGTCGATGCGGTCAGCGACGAAGTAGCCGTGGCGCTCGAACTGGAATTTTTCATCCGGCTGCGCGTGGGCCAAGGACGGCTCGACGATGGCGGTCACCACTTTCAGGCTGCTGGGGTTGAGCAGGCTCAGAAACTCTTTGCCGCCGGCGTCGGGCTGGGCGTCTAGAAACAGGCGCTCGTACATCCGCACTTCAGCCGCTACGCCATCGGCCACGCCGACCCACGTGATGGCGGCTTTGACTTTGACGCTGTCGCTGCCGGGGGTGCCGCTTTTGGTGTTGGGCACCACGC
>JAGNSH010000227.1 GCA_017988165.1 Giesbergeria sp.
GCGCTCAGGCGCGGCGGCACCAGCTCGCCGGGGTGGATTACGCCATCGACCCGGTAGCGCACGTGCAGGCCGTCGTCAAACGGTTCGAGGTGGATGTCCGAAGCGCGCAAATCAATCACCCGGCCAATGATGGTGTTGACCAAGCGAATCACCGGTGCCTCGCTGGCCAAATCTTTCAAATGCTCGACAAAGTCGCCGCCGTCAGCGCCGTCGCCAAAGCCGTCGTCGGTGTCGTCATCGGCGGCATCCTCGACCGGCTCGGCCAAGGCTTTTTCAATATCGCTCTCTAGCGCCAAATGCGGTCGGATGGTGCAGCCCGTCGCCAAACGCAAGGCTTTGATGACAAACGCGTCTTGCGGCACCGCCATCGCCATGTGCAGCGCGTTGCCGTCTAGGCGCAGCGGATACAGGTTGTTGGCCTGCAAAAAATCGGGCAGCAAACCTTCGACTTCCGGCATCATTTCCGGAAAATCTTGCGCTGCCACCAGCGGCACACCCAACTGCAGCGACAGCGCCTGCGCCACATCGGCGTCCGACACCAACCCCAACTGCACCAGCACGCGCCCTAGCATGCTGCCCATTTCTTGCTGGGCCGACAGCGCCCGGTCTAGGTCGCGCGCGCTGAGTTTGCCAGCCTGCACCAGCAAATCGCCCAAGCGCGGGCGCTGCGCGCCAGCCTCGGCCAGCAGCTCGCCAGTAGGCTCGATCAGCGCGGAAAGTGTGTGTGTCGTCATGGGGGGGAGTGGATAAGAAGCCACCGGCAGCGGGTGGGCGTGAGTGTAGCCGGGGCGTGCCGCAACCTTGCCCCGATAAGGGTGTGCTGGCGCGGCTGCGCGCCCACAATGCTGAGTCACGGCAAGCAAGAAGCTATGCTTTTAATAGCTGCTTGCGCAGGCTACATAAGGGCTAGAGGCCTATTTGACTATTGTTTTCAATTGACCAAGGCTTGCCGGGGCGATGCCGTGCTTTACAGTCCCTCGCTTCCTTTCTGCTCGCCGCTCTATCTGCCATGCCTGCTTCCGCCACCGCCCCCCAAACTAACGTGGCCAACGTGGCTATCGCCCTTGCTGCCTGCGCCGTGCTGGCAGCGGGCGCGGGGGGCTGGGCGCTGTGGCAGAGCCAGTTTCCCGCTGCTGCGCGCAGCGCCGCAGCGCCGCCCCCGTTGCTGCTGGCACCGATGGTTGGCGTGATTGACACCTGCATCTTGGCGCCCAGCACCACGGCAGCGGCGCGCCCGCCCGAACTGTCAGCCACTTGCGCTGGCTCCGAAGGCTCGGCAGCGGCGCTGTTGGAATCGACCCTGTCACCTCTGCAACCCCAAGGCCGCGCAACGGCGGCTTACACGCTGGGCTACACCTTGCCGGTGCCGCTGCTGCAGCTGTTCCGCCAAAGCGGCGATGGCTGGGCGATTGACCAAGGCACGGTGGATCGGCTGGTGCGCACGGTGCGCGATACCGAGCGGCCTTTGATTCTGTATTTGTTCGCCACGCATTTCGCTACCGATGCACCGCTAGAACAAGCGCTGGCCCAAGACCCAGCCAATCTGGCGCAGACGCGCGACGGCCCGCTGGCACCGAGTCGCTATTACGAATCGGTCATCCACAACTGGTCGCTGGCCACCACCCAGAACGAACTAACTGCGCGCCGCGTGCAAGCCACCCAAGCTTTGCTAGAAGCCATGTGTCGCCTGCCGGCCAAGGACATTGCCAAAATCAAAGGCGTGACGCTGCTGGGCGAGCTGCACCAGTTGTTCCCTGATTTCGAAGCTGGCATGGGGTTTGATGCACCTTATCGCGTCACCGACTACAGCCCAGCCTCGGTGGCGGGGTTTCAGCAGTTTTTGCGTGGGGAATTTGGGCGCATTGGGCAGCTCAACCGCGTGCTGGGCGCCGACTACGCATCGTTTGATGCCGTGCAGCCGCCCTCGCGCGATATTCGCACCGAGCTGCTGCAGCGCTTTACCGAGCACATCGACTCTTTTGCCCACGGCAGCTTGCCCATTGGCGGCTGGGCCTATGTCCCGCCGACGCCCGGGCAGAAAGAAGGGGGCGCGCCAGCGTGGGTGCACGTGTACCGCAATGGCGTCTTCGTCGGCAAAACCCCGGTCAACCAAGGCCGCCAAGATGTCTTGGCCGCCAAGCCAGAATTTGGCGACACCAACACCGGCTGGCGGCTGGACATGGATTTTCGCCGCCTACCCGCCGGTGAATACCGCATGGATGTATTTCTGGAATCCACACCGGGCAGCTTGACGCCCTTGGGCACGCGCCACATCGCCTTAATAGACCGGGATCAAAGCGCGCCACAGGCGCTGCCGCAAAAACCGCTGCCCGCCAGCGTACCGGCAAATACTGCGCTGCAGGCCCACATCGACCTGCCCGCCGAGCAGTCTTCTTATTACTACAACCCACTGGTGCCGCTATGGCACCGCTTTCGCCAGCAGCAGGTGGTGGACTACCTGCAGTTTTTTAATGGTGTGGTGAACCAATCGTGCTTGGCCGATACGCCGCATTACACCCACCAGATTATTCCCTTCAGCAACCCAAGTTGGGACGCCAACAAGTACGCCATTGGCTCGTCGCTGCAGCCGATGCAAGGCGTGCGGCTGGGAGTCAGCCTGTACGGAGACGCCACCTACAGTGAAGTTTTTTCACGCTGGTATGGCCGCAGCGGCCACGCGGGCTATGGCGTCACCGAGTTTCACCCACTCAAAGCCCTGAACGCTGCGGCGGTGCAGCAGATGCTGGGCCAGCACGCACAGCGCGGGGCAGAGTTTGTCTCGTTCTTTATGGAGCCGCGCTGGCAAGGCGCGCTGCTGGAGCGTGGCTACAACACCTTCTCGCTGGATCCGCAAAATGCGCAGTTTGGGTCAGCAACCCTGTACCAGTCGGTGCAGCAAATACTGACGGCGCCAACGACTGCGCCATAAAACTTCAAAGTGCTTCAGCCAAACACGTCAGCCTGCGCCAAAGACAGGCCTTGCGCGTCTTTGGCTGACAAATTGGGCGCACCTTGGTAACGCCAGTCAATCGCCAGCGCTGCATCGTCCCAC
>JAGNSH010000071.1 GCA_017988165.1 Giesbergeria sp.
TCGCAATCGACCAACGCCATCCTGACCACGTTCAACGAAGTGAACATGGCGCCGGTGATGGAAATGCGCAAGAAGTTCCAAGATGCCTTCAGCAAAGAGCACGGCGTGAAGATTGGCTTCATGAGCTTCTTCGTCAAAGCGGCAGTGCACGCGCTGAAGAAGTTCCCGGTCATCAACGCCAGCGTCGACGGTACTGATATCGTCTACCACGGCTACTTTGACATCGGTATCGCCGTGGGCAGCCCACGCGGTTTGGTGGTGCCTATCTTGCGCAACGCCGACCAGATGAGCTTTGCCGACATCGAGAAGAAAATTGCTGAATTCGGTGCCAAAGCCGCAGCCGGCAAGCTGGGCATGGACGAAATGACCGGCGGCACCTTCTCCATCAGCAACGGCGGCACGTTTGGTTCGATGATGTCTACCCCCATCATCAACCCACCGCAGTCGGCCATCTTGGGCGTACACGCCACCAAAGACCGCGCTGTGGTTGAAAACGGCCAAATCGTTATTCGCCCAATGAACTACTTGGCCATGTCGTATGACCACCGCATCATCGATGGCCGCGAAGCCGTGCTGGGCCTCGTTGCCATGAAGGATGCACTGGAAGACCCATCGCGCCTGCTGTTTGATATCTAAGCGCGTGTTTTCTTAAGCAATTTTGCAGACCCACCCGTGTGGCCCGGCTTTGAGCTGCGCCCGCAGGTGGGTTTTTTTCACACTGGACAGAAGAAAGTATTGGTATGAGCAAGCAATTTGACGTGGTGGTAATTGGTGCTGGCCCTGGCGGCTATATCGCGGCGATTCGCGCGGCGCAACTGGGTTTCAGCGTCGCCTGCATCGACGAGTGGAAAAACGACAAAGGCGGCCCTGCGCCCGGTGGCACCTGCACCAACATTGGCTGCATTCCGTCCAAAGCGCTGCTGCAATCGTCCGAGCACTTTGACCACGCCAACCACCACTTTGCCGATCACGGCATCACCGCCACCGGCGTGAAGATGGACGTGGCCAAAATGGTGGCGCGCAAAGACGCTGTGGTCAAACAAAACAACGACGGCATCTTGTACCTGCTGAAAAAGAACAAGGTCAGCTTCTTCCATGGCCGGGGCGCATTTGCCAAAGCGGTCGAAGGCGGCTACGAAGTGCAAATCACCGGCGCGGCCAACGAAGTCGTGACCGGCAAACAAATCGTTATCGCCACTGGCTCCAACGCCCGCGCTCTGCCCGGCACGCCGTTTGACGAAGAGCGCGTGCTGTCCAACGACGGCGCGCTGCGCATGGGCGCGGTGCCAAAGAAATTGGCGCTGATTGGTTCGGGCGTGATTGGCTTGGAGATGGGTTCGGTCTGGCGCCGCCTCGGTGCAGACGTGACGATTTTGGAAGGCTTGCCGACTTTCCTCGGCGCCGTCGATGAGCAAATCGCCAAAGAAGCCAAAAAAGCCTTTGACAAGCAAGGCCTGAAGATTGAGCTGGGCGTGACCGTCGGCGACATCAAAACCAGCAAAAAAGGCGTCAACATCGCCTACACCAACGCCAAGGGCGAAGCCGTCAAGCTCGACGCTGACAAACTCATCGTCTCGATTGGCCGCGTGCCCAACACCATCGGCCTGAACGCTGAAGCCGTCGGCCTGCAGCTGGACGAGCGCGGCGCCATTGTGGTGGATGCCGAGTGCAAAACCAACCTGCCCGGCGTCTGGGCGGTGGGCGACGTGGTGCGCGGCCCGATGCTGGCGCACAAGGCCGAAGAAGAAGGCGTGGCCGTGGCCGAGCGCATGGCTGGCCAGCACGGCCATGTCAACTTCAACACGGTGCCGTGGGTGATTTACACCAGCCCCGAAATCGCTTGGGTCGGTCGCACTGAGCAGCAGCTCAAGGCCGACGGCGTCAAGTACAAGGCCGGCACTTTCCCATTCTTGGCCAATGGCCGTGCACGCGCTTTGGGCGACACCACTGGCATGGTGAAGTTCTTGGCCGACGCCACCACCGATGAGATTTTGGGCGTCCACATGGTCGGCCCGATGGTCAGCGAGCTGATTGCCGAGGCCGTCGTCGCCATGGAATTCAAGGCCAGCGCCGAAGACATTGCACGCATCTGCCATGCCCACCCTTCGCTGTCGGAATCGACCAAAGAAGCGGCGCTGGCCGTAGACAAGCGCACGCTGAACTTCTAAGCTGTACCGACCCTTAAAACTTTGTTTTAAGGGTCAAATGTGCCTCTAGCCCTTATTCTATAAGCGCTAGTAGCTATTTAAATCATAGTAAAGAGGTGCCGTCCTGTCTGACTCTGTTATCCGGGCCTACGAGGCCCAACTGGTGGCCAAGGGCTTCCAAAGCGATCCGGCGCAGCGCCGCGCGATTGAAGCGCTGCAGCGCTGTGCCGACGACTGGACGGTCTATAAATCGCGCCGCTCCAGCGCGCTGAAAAAGCTCATCAACCGCCCCGATATTCCGCGCGGCGTCTATATGTACGGCGGCGTCGGGCGTGGCAAGAGTTTTTTGATGGATTGCTTTTTTGAGGCCGTGCCGCTCAAGCGCAAAGCGCGGCTGCATTTCCATGAATTTATGCGCGAAGTCCACCGCGAGTTGACCGGCCTGCAAGGCACGCAAAACCCGCTGGACGTGCTGGGCGCGCGCATGGCCAAGCGCTACAAGCTGATTTGCTTTGACGAGTTTCACGTCGCCGACATCACCGACGCGATGATTTTGTACCGCTTGCTGATGGCGTTGTTTCAGAACGGCGTCGGCTTTGTCACTACCTCCAACTTCAAGCCCGACGATTTGTACCCCGGTGGCCTGCACCGCGACCGGATTTTGCCGGCGATTGCGCTGCTGAACGAGCGCCTAGAAGTGCTCAACGTCGATGACGGCACCGACTACCGCCGCCGCACCATGGAGCAGCTCAAGCTCTACCACATGCCGCTGGGCCCTGATGCCGATGCGCAGATGGCGCAAGCCTTTGACCGGCTGGCCGAAGTGCCCGACGAAGACGCGCTGCTGCGCATCGAGGCGCGCGAGATCCAAGCCCTGCGCAAAGCCGGTGGCGTGGTCTGGTTTGACTTCAAGCAGTTGTGCGGCGGGCCGCGCTCGCAAAACGATTATTTGGAGTTGGCGCAGCAGTTTCATACCGTGCTGCTGTCCAACGTGCCGTATATGCCGGTCAGCATGGCGTCGCCGGCGCGGCGCTTTACGTGGTTGGTGGACGTGCTGTATGACCGGCGCGTCAAGCTCATCATGTCGGCCGCCGTGGCGCCCGAAGAGCTGTACACCGAAGGCCCGCTGGCGCATGAGTTTGTCCGCACGGTGTCGCGTCTGAACGAAATGCAGTCCAAAGAATTCTTGGATCTAGAGCGGCGCATGGTTGATACCGGGCTGACATGAGCGGCTGGCGTTGTGGCTTGCGTTATGGCCTGGTGGCCTGGCTGTGCGTCGCTGGCTGGGCGCAGGCCCAGCCCCAGCCGCTGGAGGTCAGCGAGCCGCTAACGCCCCCGTTGCCAACGCGCGAGCACCTACAGCAGCAGCGCCAAGCGCTCGATCGCAGCTTGCGCCAGAACGAGGCCGCGTGTTATCAGCGTTTTGCGGTGCAAGACTGTTTGCGCCAAGTGCGACAAGCTACTCGCCAAGCGCAGGCCGATGTGCGCCAGCAAGCGGCTGCGCTGGACGCCGCAGAACGCCGCGAACGCGCCAATCGGCGCCTGCAAGAAGCAGTAGAGCGCGAGACTGCCCATTCGGCTGCACTGGCGCAGCCCGTGCTGGCTGCGGCGCCGGTGCGGCCCAAGTCGGCGCCTTCTGCGCCGCCGCAGCGCCCAACCCAGCGTCCAACCCAGCGCGCCCAGCAGGCCAAAGCGGTGGCTGCGCAGGCAGCGCAAGCGCAACGGGCGCAGCAGGCGCGCCAGTTACGCCAAGAAAAAAACGCCGATGCCGCGCAGCGCCGGGCGCGGGTGTTGCAATCACAAGCCGAGGCCGCTGCCGCTGGCCGCACACCGGCCGCGTCGCTGTCGCCGCCGCCTTAAGGGCGTCAAATCGGGGTGTTGGTGTTGTTGCCGCTGCTGTCAGACGCCGGCGCGGGCGCGCTGTCCGTCAAGCTTGGTAAGCTTGGAAATGACAGCTTTTTTTCGGGCAGTGGCGCTTCAATTTTGACGATGACCAGCGACAGGTTGTCGCCGACACCTTTGCCGCGTGAGCGGGCTTTTTCAATCAAAAACTCAGTGGCTTCGCGCGGCGTCAGGGCCTCGACCACCGAGGCCAGTTCGGCGGGCGAAAAGTAATGCCAGACACCATCGCTGCAAGCCATCAGCACATCGCCCGGCTGCACTTGGGCAATCATGTGCGAGGCCACCGGCGGGTCACTTTCGGCGCCTAAGCAGCCGACCAAAATGTTCGATTGTGGGTGGTTGTTGGCCTCGCTCTCGGTCAGATCGCCCCGGTCGACCAGCGCCTGCACATAAGAGTGATCGCTGGTGCGGTGCAGCATTCGGCCGCCGTGAAAGTGGTAAATACGCGAGTCGCCAGCGTGTACCCAGTGGCAGTCGCCGCGCGGATTGATCAAAAAAGCCGCCAAAGTGCTGTGCGGCTCTTGTTCTGAGGTGATGGCCGTCAGGCGAATGACGACGTGCGCTTCTTGCACGATGTTGGCCAGCATCTTGGCCGGGTCGTCGCTGTCAGGGGCGTAGCGCTCAAACAATTGGCGCGCGGTCATCATGACTTGGTCAGACGCTTTGCGCCCGCCGCTGCGCCCGCCCATGCCATCGGCCAGCACGCTGAGTACGCAGCCATTGAAGCGTTGGTGTGACAGCAGCACCACCTGATCTTGCTGGTACTCACGGTCTCCTTTGTGGATGCCAGTGGAAGCAGTAAGGCGAAACGGTTTGGACATGCGGGGTGTGCTGGTTGGAGGCAAAGCGCCGCGCCGATGCGCAGCAAAACAGCCCGTATTATCGGCACTCGCACCGTGCTTCTCTTTCATTTCCCTTTTGCCATCGGGCCACTGACCTGTGCCGATGAGCTTGCGCCCGCTGGGCAGAAAGCGCTGTTGATGGATTTGCCCGAGGCTGTGGCGCAAGCCTTTGCCCCCGATGGGGTGCTGTCGCGCACGCAGGCGCGCTTTCAGCCGCGTGCTGGGCAAACTGAGATGGCGCTGGCGGTGAGTCGCACCATCACCGACGGTGGTGCCTTGGTGGTTGAAGCCGGCACCGGTATTGGCAAAACTTTTGCCTATTTGGTGCCCGCGCTGCTCAGTGGCGAGCGCGTGCTGCTGTCGACGGCCACCAAGGCACTGCAAGACCAATTGTTTGGCCGCGACTTGCCTGCGCTGGTGCAGGCCATGGGCTTGCCCTTGCGCATGGCCTTGCTCAAGGGGCGCGGCAGTTATTTGTGCCTGCACCGCATGGAGCAAGCGCGCCAGCACCCGCAGGCGCAGGACGGCGCAGTGCAGCGCAGCTTGGCCATGGTCGAGCAATGGGCGCAGGCCACGCGCAGCGGTGATTTGGCCGAGTTGCCGGCGCTGGATGAGCGCTCGCCAGTGGTGGCTTTGGTCACCTCTAGCCGCGATAACTGTCTGGGCGCGTCTTGCCCGCGTTTTCGCCAATGCCATGTCAATTTGGCACGGCGCGAGGCTTTGGCGGCCGACGTGGTGGTCATCAACCACCATTTATTTTTTGCCGATGTGGCGCTGCGCGAGACCGGATTGGCCGAACTGCTGCCCACCGTGCGCGTAGTGGTGTTTGACGAGGCGCACCAGCTCAACCCGACCGGTGTGCTGTTTTTGGGCACGCAACTGACCACCGGGCAGCTGCTGGACTATGTGCGCGACCTGCTCAATACCGGCTTGCAGTGGGCGCGTGGTTTTGCCGATTGGCAGGGTTTGGCTGCGCGTGCTGAACGCGCCGCGCGCGAGCTGCGCCTGTGCGCTGGTGAAATGGGCTCAGGCAGCAAGTTGCGCTGGGTTGGCGTGGCGCCAGAGGGCGTGTGGGCCGTGCCTTGGCAGACGGCGCTGGCGCGGCTGTCGCAGGCCTGGGCGGATACGTTGGCCGCGCTGGCGGTGGTGGCCGAAACCTCACCAGATTTTGTCCGCTTGCACCAACGCGGCAGCGACTTGCAGGCGCGTATCGATCAATTTTCCGGCCCGTGCGCCGCAGGGGCAGTGCGCTGGCTGGATGTGGGCGCGCAGCTGCGCTTGGTCGAGTCGCCGCTGGATATTGCCGATGCCATGCAGTCCCGATTGCTGGCGCCCGCAGCACCAGCACCAGCATCAGCACCTGCTGCACTGCCCGAGACATCGCCTGAAATGCTGTCCGAGATGGCGCAGCGTGCTTGGATATTCACCTCTGCCACGCTGGGGGACGATGCGCAATTGCGCTGGTTCACGCAGCCGTGCGGCTTAGAGAGTGCAGAAATTTTGCGCGTGCCCAGTCCGTTTGACTACGCCGCGCAGGCCGCGCTGTATGTGCCCAGCCATTTGCCCAAACCGGCTGACCCCGGCCACAGCGTGCAGTTGGCGCGCTGGGTGGGTGATGCCGCCGAGCGCTTGGGCGGGCGCACATTGGTGTTGACGACCACCTTGAAAGCCTTGAGCACTATGGGCGACGTGCTGCAAGTGCGCTTTCAAGGCGCGGGCGCGGGTGCGATAGAGGTCTTGGTGCAAGGCCAATGGCCTAAGCGGCAGTTGATGGAGCGCTTTCGTGCAGGAACGCAGGGCGGCCAACCGGGCTGCATTTTGGTGGCCTCGGCGACATTTTGGGAAGGTGTTGACGTGCCGGGTGATGCGCTGCAGCTGGTGGTGATCGACAAACTGCCGTTTCCGCCGCCGGGCGACCCGCTGGTCCAAGCGCGTGCGCAGCGGCTAGAGAGGGCCGGGCGCAGTGCGTTCAAAGACTATTCGCTTCCCGAGGCCGCTGTGGCGCTACAGCAAGGCGCGGGGCGTTTGATTCGCAGCGAGTCAGATACCGGTGTGCTGGTGGTGGGCGACACGCGGCTGATCAGCATGGGCTATGGCCGGCGCCTGCTGGCGGCGCTGCCGCCGATGCGCCGCTTGCACACGGCGCAAGCGTTTGATGAGGCCTTGGCGCGGCTGCTCACCACACCTTCCACCACGGATCGCCCTTGTTCTTGAGGCCTGCCGCACCGTGGGGATAGGTGGCGTCGATGATGCGCTGGGTGTCATCGCGCAGTTGGGTCATGCCCAAGGCGTCATACGACTTGACCAAGATGTACAGCGCTTCTTCTTGGGCGGGGACATTTTGGTAATCAGCCAGCGCCGTTTGGGCGCGGCTGATGGCGGCCACGTAAGCGCCGCGCTGAAAGTAATAGCGCGCCACATGGACTTCGTACTGCGCCAACGAGTTGACGATGTAGGTCATGCGCTGGCGGGCATCGTTGGCATAGCGCGACTCGGGAAAGCGGGTTGACAGCTCGCGGAAGGACTCAAACGAGTCTTTGGCGGCTTTTTGGTCGCGCTCGGACAGGTCTTGGCGCGACAGCCAGCCAAACATACCCAACTCGTCGTTGAAATTGACCAAACCCTTCAGGTACAGCGCGTAATCCAGCGCCGGGCTGGCTGGGTGCAGTTTCATGAAGCGGTCAAGGGCAGCGATGGCCTGGGCTTTTTCACCGCCTTTGTAGTGTGCGTAGGCTTTATCGAGCTGGGCTTGCTGCGCCAGTGGCGTACCGGCGGCACGGCCTTCGAGTTTTTCGAGCAACGGCACCGCCTTGTCGTAGCTGCCGCCAGAAAGCTCTTCGCGCGCTTCGGAATAAATGCGGTCGGTAGTCCAGCCGGCAGTTTTGTCTTCAGGGGTGCTGGAGCAGCCGGCTGCAAGCACGCAGGCAGCCAGCACGGCAGGATAAATCGCAAAGGGCGCACGCAGCATGGCAGGCAGTTTTCTGGCAGTAAAGGGCATGGGAAGGGTCAGTCAGACGGGCGAGAGCCGGAAAATCGATTGTAGCGGTGGCCTTTCTACAATGGCGCGATGTTTGTTCACCTGCGCCTGCACACCGAGTTTTCCGTCGTTGACGGAACCAATCGCATCGACGATACCGCCCAAGCGGCTGCCGCTGACGGCCAGCCAGCCTTGGCCATCACCGATTTCAATAACCTGTTTGGCGCTATTAAGTTTTATAAAGCGGCGCGCGGCAAAGGCGTTAAACCGCTGCTGGGCGCCGAAATTTTGCTCGAAGCCGAGGGCAGCGCTGCGCCGTCGCGCCTCATCTTGCTGGTGCAGGATGTACAGGGCTACCTGAACTTGTCTGAGCTGTTAGCGCGCGCATGGACAAGCAATATGCTCAAAGCGCAGGCGGTGTGTACCTGGGACTGGCTGCAAGAGCTGGGCCAAGGGCTGATCGTGTTGGCCGGCGCCCAAGCCGGGCCGGTAGGTCAAGCGCTGGTGCGCGGCGATGCGGCCGGGGCTGACGCGCTGGCGCAGCGTTTGGCAGGGCTATTTCCGCAGCGCTTTTACATCGAACTACAGCGCGCCGGTCGCCCGGACGACGAAAGCCATGTGGTGGCTGCGGTGCAGCTGGCGGCGCGCCTAGGCTTGCCGGTGGTTGCCACGCACCCGGTGCAGTTTGCCGCTGAAGACGACTACGAAGCGCACGAAGCACGGGTGTGCATTGCCGAAGGCGAAATGCTGGCCAACCCGCGCCGCGTGCGCCGCTTTACGCGCGAGCAGTACTTCAAGTCCAGCGCGCAGATGCAGGCGCTGTTTGCTGATGTGCCAACCGCTTTGGCCAACACGGTCGAAATTGCCCGGCGCTGCAACGTGACGCTGGTGCTGGGTAAGCCGCAGCTGCCCAATTTTCCAATTCCGCCCGTGAACGGCGTGGTGATGTCGGTGGATGAATATTTTCGCCATGTGTCGCTAGAAGGGCTGCACGAGCGCCTGCACCACCTGTACCCGGACGAAGAGAAATACCGCCAGCAGCGCCCGTTGTACTTGGAACGGCTCGAATTTGAGCTGACCACCATTTTGAAGATGGGCTTTCCGGGCTACTTTTTGATCGTCGGCGACTTTATTCAGTGGGCCAAAAACAATGGCTGCCCGGTCGGGCCGGGCCGTGGTTCTGGCGCCGGCTCGCTGGTGGCGTACGCGCTAAAACTCACCGACCTTGACCCGCTGGAGTACAAGCTG
>JAGNSH010000228.1 GCA_017988165.1 Giesbergeria sp.
CCGCCGCCGGTGGCAATGCGCAACTGATGACCATGGGCTAACCCCAGCGTCACCGTCCGCCCAACCTATCACCCCTGCCTAACAGGCTGGTCTGTGCTGGCTGCCTATCAGGCAACCAGCACCGGCCAGCCCCCCTCCACCACACCAAGAGACTCTCATGAATTTCACTGATCCCACCGTGATCATGTTCAGCGTTTACCTGTTTGCCATGCTGTTCATCGGTTTTCTCGGCTATCGCAGCACCAACAACCTAGACGACTACATTTTGGGCGGCCGCAGTCTGGGCAGCTTCGTCACCGCACTCTCTGCCGGCGCGTCCGACATGAGCGGCTGGCTGCTGATGGGCTTGCCCGGCGCAGTCTATTTATCGGGCCTGAGCGAGGCCTGGATTGCCGTCGGCTTGGTGATGGGCGCGTATTTGAACTGGCGCTTTGTCGCCGCGCGCCTGCGCCTGTACACCGAGCGCTCGGGCAACGCCCTGACGCTGCCGGACTACTTTGCCAACCGCTTTGAAGACAAGGCCAAGCTGCTGCGCGTGCTGACCACGCTGGTGATTTTGGTGTTCTTCACCATCTACTGCGCCTCAGGCGTAGTGGCCGGCGCGCGCCTGTTTGAAAATATGTTTGGTATGCCCTACCAAACCGCCCTATGGGTTGGCGCAGCCTGCACCATCTCGTATGTGTTCATCGGCGGCTTTTTGGCCGTCAGCTGGACTGACACCATCCAAGCCTCGCTGATGATCACGGCCCTGTTGGTGGCCCCAGTGGTCGGCTACTTGGCCGTAACCAACGGCCTGCAACCACAGCAGTCGTTCACCGATCTGATGGAGCCAGCCAAGCTGGACATGATGCGCGGCGCCTCGTTCGTCGGCATCGTGTCCTTGTTGGCGTGGGGTTTGGGCTACTTTGGCCAGCCGCACATTCTGGTGCGCTTCATGGCGGCAGAGTCGGCCTCGATCATTCCGGCAGCGCGGCGCATCAGCATGACGTGGATGGTGTTGTGCCTGGCCGGCGCCGTGGCCGTGGGTTTTATCGGCCTCCCCTACTTCTTGACGCACAGCGGCGGAGCACTGGCGGTCAATGCCAACTCGGAAACCGTATTTATTGAAATGGCCAAACAGCTGTTCAACCCGTGGGTGGCCGGTCTGTTGCTGGCTGCCATTTTGGCCGCCGTCATGAGCACCTTGTCGTGCCAGTTGCTGGTGTGCTCTAGCGCGCTGACCGAAGACATTTACCGCACCTTCCTGCGCAAAAACGCCAGCCAGAGCGAACTGGTCTGGGTCGGCCGCGCCATGGTGATGATGATTGCGCTGGTGGCGATTGCCATTGCCAGCAACCCCGAGTCCAAAGTGCTAGGCATGGTCAGTTACGCATGGGCCGGTTTTGGCGCGGCTTTTGGGCCGGTGGTTATCTTGTCGCTGTTTTGGTCGCGCATGACGCGCAACGGCGCCCTGGCCGGCATCTTGGTTGGTGCCGCCACGGTGGTGGTCTGGAAAAACTACGTGGGCTTGGGCTTATATGAAATCGTGCCCGGCTTTGTGTTGGCGACACTTGCCGCTGTGGTGGTCAGCCGCCTAGGCCAGCCATCCAGCACCATGCTGCAAAAGCACAGCGCCGTGGAAGCTGAAATGGCGACGCTGGGGCTGTAAATAAAAAGTGAGCGCCTAGCGCACGTATCCAAAGGCTTTCAACACAAAAACTATCTGAAAGCCAATAAATACGTGCGCTAGCAGCTATGAATTTTGAATCATCCGCCTAGCGCTGCACCAACAACAAGCGCAGCGCCAGCGCTAAAAACACCGCTGCGGCGGCCCGATTGAGTAGGTTTTGTGCCCGCGCCGAGCCTTGCAGCAAAGTGCCAAACGCGCCAGAAAAGCAAGCAATCGCGCCAAACACCAGCAGCGAAGCCAGCATAAACACCCAGCCCAGCAGCATGATTTGCCCGGCCATACTGCCGCGCGCGGGGTCGGCAAACTGCGGCAAAAAGGCCAAGAAAAACACCAACACCTTGGGGTTGGTCAAATTCATCACCACGCCGCGCCCGACCATGCGCGCCGCCTCGCTAGGCACCAGCGCCGACGCAGCCACCGGCTTATCGCTCGCCGCTCCTTGCCGCACTGACGCCGCTGCGCGCAGCGACTGCCATGCCAGCCACGCCAAATAGGCCGCGCCGCACCATTTGAGCAAGCCAAACGCCAGCGCCGACGCGGCAAACACCGCCGCCAGCCCCAGCGCCACCGCCGCCGTCTGCACGCACAAGCCCAAACACAGCCCCAGCACCACACACATCCCGACGCGCCAGCCGCGTTGGGCCGACTGCAGCAGCACAAAGATATTGTCCGGCCCCGGCGTCAGCGCCAGCAGCACGCAGACGCCAAAAAAGGCCAGCAAGGTGTCGTAAGAGGGCAATGAAGACTCCCACCGCTAAACGCCCAAAGGCGTTATAGCGGGAGTTTCTTGGGTCAAAGACCAGAGCGCCAGGGTGTTGCCACCCAAACGACTTACCTCAGTCTCACCAAGCGTAGGGCGCACTGCTGCACCCGGTTCGGAGCCTTCCGCCCCTACCTTTTGTCTTGTGACCCGGCACGTTTTCTTCTCTTTTTTGACACCCTTGCCAGCCAGCAATTGCCTGACCCCGCGCCCGGCAATGACTTTTGCTGCGTTATGGTCTGCATGGTCGGTGTGTCCACAGCTTTGACAGACAAAACCGGATTGGGATACCCGGTTGTCCTGGTGAATGTGGCCGCATGCACCGCATTCCTGTGAAGAATAAAACGCCGGTACTTCTATTGCCAGCTTGCCTTGGCGGCGTGCTTTGTATTGCAAAAACACTTTGGTCTGACCCCAGCAGGAGGCCAGAATGGCTTTGTTGAGCCCGGACTTGGCCGCAGCCCCATTGCGCAGCCAGCGGCCTTGCTCATCCTGTTTGGGTTTGGCCTTCTTGGTCATGTTCTTGACCTTGAGGGCCTCAAAAACAAACAAATAGCGGCTGTAGGCTTGTTTCCACAGCACCG
>JAGNSH010000072.1 GCA_017988165.1 Giesbergeria sp.
GCGTGGATGAGCGTGACGCAGGGCGTAGTGCACTTGGCCGAATGCGCGCCCGATGCGCTGGGCGCCTGGCTGGCGCGCATTGCGCCCAGCGAGCTGATTTACAGCGCCGGCGTCACCGAGCGCTTTGAGCTGCAACTGCTGGCGCTGCGCAAAGCCGGCACTTTTAGCTGCCCGGTCAGCCCCCGACCCGATTGGCAGTTCGACAGCCCGCTCGGCGCGCGCAAGCTGCTGGAACACCTGGGCGCCGCCAGCCTGCAAGCCTGGGGCGCGGGCGAGCTGGCGCAAGCCCACGCCGCCGCCGCCGCGCTGCTGCAATACGCCGAGCACACCCAAGGCCGCGCACTCACCCACGTCGCCAGCGTGCAGGTGCAGCGCGAGGGCGACTTGATTGACCTGCCCGCCAGCACCCGGCGCAATCTGGAGCTGGTCAAAACCCTGCGCGGCGACGATGCGCCGACGCTGTTTTCGCTGCTCGACACCTGCATGACCGGCATGGGCAGCCGCTTGCTGAAAAGCTGGCTGCTGACCCCGCAGCGCGAGCGCACGGCAGCGCGCGCGCGCCTGTCGGCCACCACCGCACTGCGCGGCGCGGGCAGTGGCGGGCCGTGGCAGGCGCTGCGCGGCGCGCTCAAGGGCGTGGCCGATGTGGAGCGCATCACCGCCCGCGTCGCGCTGCGCCAAGTGCGCCCGCGCGAGCTGGTGGCGTTGGCACAGACGCTACAAAAAGCAGAGCTGCTAGCGCATATGCAGCAAGGGCTAGAGCCCTATTTGACCCAAATATTTGCCGATGTGCAGCCGCCGCCGGCCTGCACCGCCCTGCTGCAAGCGGCGATACACCCCGAGCCGTCGGCCTTGGTGCGCGACGGCGGCGTCATTGCGTCTGGCTTTGATGCCGAGCTGGACGCGCTGCGCGCCATCCAGACCGACTGCGACGCCTTTTTGCTGGATTTGGAAAACCGCGAAAAAGCCCGCACCGGCATCAGCAACCTGCGCGTGCAGTTCAACAAAGTGCATGGCTTCTATATAGAGGTGACGCAAGGCCAAGCCAGCAAAGTGCCCGCCGACTACCGCCGCCGCCAAACGCTGAAAAACGCCGAGCGCTTCACCACGCCTGAACTGAAAGCCTTTGAAGACCAAGCCCTGTCGGCCAACGAACGCGCGCTGGCACGCGAAAAATGGCTGTACGAACAAGTGCTGGACGCCTTGCAAACCCATGTGCCGGCACTGACCAAGTTGGCACAGGCGCTGGCGGCGCTGGACGTGTTGGCCTGCTTGGCCGAGCGCTCGCTGACCTTGAACTGGTGCGCGCCGCAGTTTGTGCCCGAGCCGTGCATCGACATCGACGCCGGCCGCCACCCGGTGGTCGAAGCGCGGCTGGCCGAGACCTCCAGCGGCGCTTTTATCGCCAACCACACGCGGCTCAACGCCAACACGCGGCTGCAAATCATCACCGGGCCGAACATGGGCGGCAAATCGACCTATATGCGCCAAGTGGCGCTGATTGTGTTGCTGGCCAGCATCGGTAGCCACGTGCCAGCCAGCGCGTGTCGCCTTGGCCCCATCGACGCCATCCACACGCGCATTGGCGCCGCCGACGATTTGGCCAATGCCCAATCGACCTTCATGCTAGAGATGACCGAAGCGGCGCAAATTTTGCACGCCGCCACCGCGCACAGCCTGGTGCTGATGGACGAGATTGGCCGCGGCACCAGCACCTTTGACGGTTTGGCGCTGGCCAGCGGCATTGCCACGCATTTGCACGACAAGACCCGCGCCTTCACGCTGTTTGCCACGCATTATTTTGAGCTGACCGAGTTGCCAGCGACGGCGCGCCACGCGGTCAACCTGCACGTGGCGGCGGCCGAGTCGGGCGCGGACATTGTGTTTTTGCATGAAATTGCACCGGGGCCGGCCAGCCGCAGTTACGGCATTCAAGTGGCTAAATTGGCGGGCGTGCCAGCCGCCGTGCTGCACCACGCGCGCCACGCGCTGGCGGCGCTGGAAGAGCGTGCCAGTGCCGGCGAGGTACAGGTCGATTTATTTGCCGCCCCGCCCGAGTCGGAACCCCAAGGCAGCAGCCCGCTACAAGCGGCGCTGGCCCAGCTGCAGCCCGATACCCTGAGCCCGCGTGAGGCGCTTGACGCCCTGTACCAGCTAAAAAAATTGGCACAAAGGGATACCTAAGCGCGCACCCACAGCGATGCAGGTATGGTGGTGGCGACCGGGCGGCGCCAGCAGAAACCGCACGCCGCGTAGCAGCAAACAGTTCGCCGGCCAAGTCCTTCTGCTTCTAAAATCCACGAACGCAATTTCTGCGTCAAAGAGTAACAGCATGACCAATGTCCAGCACGAAATCGACGAGCGCACCAACCTCACTAACTCCAACAAGTTTGAACTTTTGTTGTTTCGTTTGGGCACCGACAGCGGCCTCGGCCAGTCCGAGCTGTTTGGCATCAACGTCTTCAAAATCCGCGAGATCGTGGCCATGCCCAGCATCACGCCCATCGTCGGCGCGACGCCGCACTCGCTGGGCATCGTCAACTTGCGCGGTCAGGTGATTCCGGTGTTTGACCTGCCCGGCATCGTCGGCTGCACGCCCAAGACGGGGCTGAACATCATGCTGGTGACCGAGTACGCGCGCAGCACGCAGGCGTTTGCGGTCGAATCGGTCGAAGACATCGTGCGCCTCGACTGGAAGCAGGTGCTGTCAGCCGACAACAGCGGCGCCGGACGCAACATGGTGACCAGCATTGCCCGGCTTGACGGCAATGCCGACGGCACCCGCTTGGCGCAGGTGCTGGACGTGGAGGCGATTTTGCAAATGGTCTCGCCATCGTCGGCGCCGCAAATAGACGATAGCCCCAAGGTGGGCGCTGAGCTGAACCTGCGCCCGGGCACCATTATTTTGGCGGCGGACGACTCTTTTGTGGCGCGTTCGCTGATCGAGCGCGGCCTTAAAGCCATGCACGCGCCGTTTGAAATGACCAAGTCGGGCAAAGAGGCTTGGGATCGGCTCAACGCCATCGCCGACGCCGCCGAAGCCGAAGGCAAAACCGTGCTCGACAAAATCAGCCTGGTGTTGACCGACCTAGAAATGCCCGAAATGGACGGCTTTACCCTGACGCGCAAAATCAAACAAGACCCGCGCTTTAGCAAAATTCCGGTGGTCATCCACTCGTCGCTGTCGGGCTCGGCCAACGAAGACCATGTGCGCAGCGTCGGCGCAGATGCGTATGTGGCCAAATTTGTCGCCGAAGACTTGGCCAAGACCATTCGCTCGGTGCTTCCGCGCTAAAACAGCCGCTAGCCCTTATCCAGTAAGCGCTAGCAGCTATTGTTTTTGATTACAAATCCTGCGCTACTGCGCCCAATTTACCCAGCATAAAGTCCATAAACGGCGCCACACAGTCAAGGTGGCCCGAGGGCGTGGCCGGGCAGTCGGTCAAATTGACCAACTCGCCAGCGCCTTGTGCCTGCATCGCCGACAAGGTGCTGGTGGCGCTGGCGTAAGGCACGGTGCGGTCACCTCTGCCGTGGTACAGGTACACCGGCACTTGCGGGCGCCAGTTGTGGACGTTGCTGACGCGCTCGGTCTCGGACACGTCGTCGGACAAGAAGTTATCCAAAAACAGCGCGTCAATTTGCGTGTCGGCGTCGCCCGGAATCAGCTCTTTGAGCAACGCGCGGCGCACTTCGCGCTGTGCGCTGCCGCCCAGATGGCGCAAGAAGCCGGGGTTGATCAGCGCGCCTAGAACGCGGTTTTCTTGACGCACGATGTCAATCAAGCCGTCCAGCGTGGCTTGCACGTTGTAGGGGCCAGCGCCCGGCACCACTGCGCGCAGTTGTGGCAAATGGGGCGAGTTGTTCATTTGCAGCGCCCGGTGCGCAGCCATGGTGGCGTAGCCGCCCTCCGAGTAGCCGGTCAAAAACAGCTGCTGGTTGTCGGCAGTGCCGGTTTCGCTGCGCCAGGTTTTGGCGGCGCTCAACAGGTCAACCACCGATGCGGCCGTTGGCACTGACTGCAAATACGGGTGTGCTGTGCCTTTGCTGACGCCGTAGCCGACGTAGTCCGGTGCCACCACGATGTAGCCCTGCGAGGCCATCATCACCGCGACTTCAGACGCCACGGCGTTGTTGCTGGGGGTTTGGGCATCGCGAAAAATGGTGCCGTGCTGGTAGGACAGCACCGGGCTTTTAGCGCCCGCCGCCTTGACCGGCACGCTGACCAAGCCCGAGGCGCGCACTGACTGGCCCTTGGCGTCGATGGTCAGATATTCCAGCCGGTACGAGGTGACGTCATAGCGCGGCTGCAGCGCTGGTACCAGCGAGCCTTTGTCGGCTACGGCCGCGCGGATGGCCGCTTGCGTCACCGTGCCCAGCAAGGTGGCCGCCTTGAGCGTGCCTTGGTCGCTGGGGTTGCCCGGCTGCACTGGCGTGTTGCCGCCGTCGCCGTCGCCATTGCCGCCATTGCCCGCGTTATCGTCTTTGCTGCCGCCGCCACAGGCCACCAAAGTCAGCGACAAAAAGGCCACGCCCGTCAGGCGTGCGCAGTGAGATGAAAATTTATACACAGTGGGTACCTCCAACCAAAAGCTTCGATGATATTGAAGTGCGACGGCGGCGGCGGCGGCGGCTGCTGCTGCTGCTGCTGCGGCACTGTCACGCAAGCGCTGACTGCGACCCCAGCGGGCGCGCATACTGCAAGCCTTTGCAAAAAAGCAGCGGCGCCGCAGTTGGGCGCCGCTGCATCGTTTGATTTTTCATGACAAGACTTGTTTTTGCGCACGGCAACAGCTTTCCTGGCGCCACCTACAACGTGCTGTTTGCGCATTTGCGCCAGCGCGGCTTTACGGTCAGCGCGGTCGACCGCTTTGGCCACGACCCGCAGTACCCGGTGACTAGCAACTGGCCGCATTTGGTGCAGCAGTTGGCCGACTTCACCCGCCAACAGGTGCAAGAGGCGGGCGAGCCGGTGTTTTTGGTCGGCCACTCGCTGGGCGGCATTTTGAGCGTGATGACCGCCGCGCAGCACCCGCAGGGCGTGCGCGGTGTGTTGATGCTGGACTCGCCGCTGGTCAGCGGCTGGCGCGCTACCACGGTGGGCATGGCCAAGCGCACGCACTTGGTCAGCAAAGTCTCGCCCGGGCGCGTCAGCCGCCAGCGGCGCATGAGCTGGGCCAGCGCGCAAGAAGCGCTAGAGCACTTTCGCAAAAAAAAGGTGTTTGCCCGCTGGGATCCGCTGGTGCTGCAAGACTATGTGGCGCATGGCTTGCACGACCAAGAGGGGCGCTGTGAGCTGCGCTTTGATCGCGAGGTGGAGACGGCCATCTACAACACCTTGCCGCACAACTTGGGCGCGCTGCTGCGGGACAACCCGCTGCGCTGCCCGGCCAGCTTTATTGGCGGACGCGCCTCGGTGGAGATGCGCCAAGTCGGCATGGCGCTGACGCAGCGCGTGACGGGCGGACGCATCATGATGCTCGACGGCTCGCATTTATTCCCGATGGAGCAGCCGCTGATTACAGCCGCCGCCATGGAAGCGGCCTTGCTCAATTTGTTAACGCTGGCGCCGCCAGCCGCCTAGCAACCAGCCCGCCTAGCGGCAGCAGCGGTAGGCCAAGCCAATCGAGACGCCGTAGTTGGTGGCGCGCTGCGTGATGGGGCTGCGCTGGGCGTCGCCGCGCAGTTGCGACACGTTGGCGCTGCCAAACAGCACCCAGCGATGGCTCAGTGTCGTCATCACATCCACGCTCATATCGACGCTGTAGAGGCCACCTTTGGCGCTGAAACTGGGCAGTGGGCTGGTGGCGCTGGCCGATGCCGGCACGCCAAAGTGGCTGCGCATATAGGTGCTGTTGGCAAAGTCAGCGCCCACGCCGACGCCAATGCGGGTGCGCGGCGTCAGGTCAAACAGATAGCGCAGGCTGGTGCCCAACTGTGTGCCGCCAGCGCGCCCCAGCAGGTCTTGCGACAGGCCGGTGTTGACCGACCAATGCTCGTCAAACACATAGCCCGCGCTGATGCGCCCGAGCAGGGTGGAGCGCACCTCGGGCAAGCCCAGCAGGCGGATGTCGTCAGAGCTGCTGCGCCCGCTGTCGATGCGCAGCGAGGCGCTCAGGTTAAAGCGGTCGTCTTCGATCAGCATGGCGCTGGCGCCTGAGTTGCGGTCGTCATAACCGTGGTTGAGCACCGCATTGCCGCGCGATGAGCTCAGGCGATAGCGCCCGTATTGCAGCGACAGCACGGGGCTAAAGCTCGACTTGTGCTTGTCGCTGCCGGTGTAGGTCGGATTCCAGCTGGTGGCCACGCCCAGCACGTAGTTGAAGACGACCGGGTTGGCCGGTTCGGTGGCGGCAGGTGCGGTGGATGGATCTGCGGTTTGCGCCTGCACTGGTAAGGCCACAGCCAAGCCCAGCAGCCAAGGCGCGCAGCCCGCCCCGGCCAGAGAGAGAGCACCCAGGCGCTGGCCCGGGCGGCGGTAAAGGGGGGGGCGAGTGGTTTTCATTTGCGCATTATCAGTCTGCCCAGCGCACTATGCCCGTCCACGCGGTGAACAAAACCACCACGCCAAATGCAATGCGGTAATAGGCAAAGGCGACAAAGTTGTGCGTGCTGATGTAGCGCAGCAGCCAGCGCACGCACAGCCAAGCGCTTAAAAATGAAAACAACAAACCCACCGCAAACAACGGCAGGTCGGCTGCGGCCAGCAAGGCGCGCTCTTTGTACAGGCTGTAGACACCGGCGCCAATCAGCGTCGGAATCGCCAGAAAAAACGAATAGTCAGTGGCCGCTTTGCGCGACAGCCCCAGCACCATGCCACCAATGATGGTGGCGCCGCTGCGGCTGGTGCCCGGCACCATCGCCAAGCACTGCACCAAACCGACTTTGAGGGCGTCCAGCGCCGTCATGTCGTCGACCTGCTGCACGCGCACTGCCGTGGTCGGGCGCCGCTCGGCCCACAAAATAATCAAGCCGCCGACGATGAACGTGCTGGCCACCACCACCGGCGTGAACAAATGCGCTTTGATGGCTTTGCCAAACAGCAAGCCCAGCACCACGGCGGGCAAAAAGCCAATCAGCACATTGAGCGCAAAACGCTGCGCTTGGCGATCGGTGGGCAGAGCCACCAGCGTGGCGCGGATTTTTTGCCAATAAACCAAGATGACCGCAAAGATGGCGCCGGTTTGGATGGCAATGTCAAACACCTTGGCCTTGGCATCGTCAAAGCCGAGCAAGGAGCCGGCCAAAATCAGGTGTCCGGTGGACGAAATAGGCAAAAACTCGGTCAGGCCCTCGACCACGCCCATGATGGCGGCCTTGAGCAGCAAAACAATATCCACACGCACCTCTTTGCTTGGTATCGACGAAAGCGGGCCATTATCCGCGCGTGCTCCAGTGCCTCAAGGCACTATCAATAAAAGAGCTGCTAGCGCTGGTGTTTAAACGCTTTCAGATGGATTTGTATCTGAAAGCCAATCAATGCGTGCGCTACTAGCTCTGTATTTAGTAGCACTTACTGGTCAGATTCTTCGGGCAGTTGCAGCAGCTGCGCCTGCGCCACACCGGGCAAGGGCTCGTAATGCGCCACCAGCACGGCGCGCTGGCCCGGTGCGGCGGCCAGCGCGGCCAAGGCCTGCTGCACATAAGCCATCGATGGCCAGTCCAGCCCGGCCAGCGGCTCGTCCACCAAAGTCAGCGCTGCGCCGCTGGCCAAGCCCGCCGCCAAAATCACCTTGCGCTGGCTGCCGCTGGAGAGCTGGTACATCGGTTTATCGGCGTGCGCCGCCAGAGCCAAACCGTCGATGTGCGCCGCCAGCGCCGACGCCTGCCAGCCGCTGTGGCGCGCGGGCAAGCTGGCCCACCAGTCGCGCGCGCTCAGGGCGTGCAGCGCGTGCGAGCGCGGGTCGTGCCAAAACACCTGCGCACGGTACGCCTCGGGCGCGCTGGTCAGCGATATGCCGCACAGCCGCACGTCGCCCTGCTGCGGTGCTAACTCGCCCGCCAACAGGCGCAGCAGCGTGGTTTTGCCGCAGCCATCGCCGCCGCAGACGATGCCGACGCCAGCAGCCAACTGCGCGCTCCAGTGCTGAAACAGCGCGCGCTGCGGGTAGCTGAAATGCAGGTTTTCAACACTGAGGTGAACGCAGTTCATCAATTTCCTTTGGGTTTAAAGCGGCTGCGGCGAGACAATGGCAGCCTTGTTTTTTTCTTGCAGCGGCGCCGCGCGCCTGCGCGCCATCGCCATGACTTTGCACACATTGCACACACCGCACACATTGCACACATTGCACTACCTCGATTTTGACTACAGCGAAGACGACGCTGGCTGCGCCACCTGGGACGCCATGGCCTCGGTGCGGCCAGCGCAGCTTGGCGCGGTGCAGGCCGAAGTGGCGCTGGTGCTGCACTGGGCGCAGCAAGAATTTGCCGACGGCCACGGCCCGCTGGACGAGGGCGGCGAGTGGGATCACGACCTGCAGTGCCTGCCAGAGGGCGAGCGCTACACCCTGACCTTGACCATCAGCGGCACGCCCGCCTTTGGCGCAGCGTGGCGCGCGCAGTGGGGCAGCGATTGAAAACGCTCTGCTTTTTATAGCTATAAAACCAGTTTGGCTGCACAGCGGCCATTGTCCGGGCGTCGTCACGCAATCGTCAGATTGGGACTACAGTGCTTCGTAAAATCTTTTGCCCCACCCCCGGCAGACGAGCGGCCCGCGCCGCTCTTTTTTGTACCCATAAGGTTTTTTGGAGACAACAACATGCAGGCCTTACTCAAATTTTCCCGAGGCATCGACTGGGTAAACACCCAAGTCGGTAAATACGTTATCTGGCTGATCTTGGCGTCCACCGTCATCAGCGGCGTCAATGCTGTGGTGCGCAAGGCGTTCAACTACAGCTCCAACGGCTTTTTAGAGGTGCAGTGGTATTTGTTTGCCGCCGCCTTTTTGCTCGCTGCCGGCTACACGCTGCTGCAAGGCGAGCACGTCAAGGTGGACGTGGTGGCCAGCCGCTTGTCCAAGCGCACGCAAATGTGGATCGACATCTTTGGCTTTGTCTTCTTTTTGACGCCGGTGTGCTTGGTGATTCTTTGGTA
>JAGNSH010000073.1 GCA_017988165.1 Giesbergeria sp.
GCCGCATGGAGCACAGCGCAGCAGCACGCCCAGCAGCGCCTGCTTGAGCTCCAAGAGCTTGACGATGCCCAATAAGCCGATATCGCCACCGCCACCGCCACCGCCACCGCCGCCGACGCCAGCGACAGCGCACCCCAACAGCCCCACCAGTGCCCGTCTGCGCTGGCCGCTGGGCCTGCTGGCGCTGTGCCTGACGCTGCTGATTGGTGGCACTGGCGCGCTGTGGTCGCTGCAACAGCTGCGCACCAACACCGAGCGCGACGCCCGCCAAGACGCACAGGCAATGGCCGACTCTGTCGCCCAAACACTGGCGCTGCAAATCAGCCGCGCCGTGCGCTTGGGCATTCCGCTCGAAGAAATTCCCGGTATGCCCGACTACCTGCAACGCGCCCTGACCCAAGCGCCTGGCTTGGCGACGATTGCCGTGCAATCACCAGCGGGCCAAACGCTGTACCTCAGCGGCGCCAGCCACAGCGGTGCAGCGCACGCTGCCACGGCGCCAGTGCAGGCGGCCATCCAAGTGCAGGGAAGCAGCGTTGGCGACGTAGTCATCACCATCACCCCGGCCACCTTGGCACAGGGTTTGAACCGCGCCTACGCACTGTGCGCGCTGCTGGTGCTGGCGCTGGCACTGCTGGCCGGTTGGCTGGCCGCACGCGGGCCGGGCCAGCAGCTAGAGAGCCAGCGCCAACAACTGCAAGCCGCGCTAGACCGCGCCCCCGACAGTGGCGCCAGCCCCGACAGCCCCTTGCTGGCCGACACCGCCTTGCCCGCCCTCCACCACGGCGGCATGGCGCGTGCCCTGCACGCACTGGCCGCAGGACAGCTGCAATGGCAAGAGCAAGAAGCGGCGGTGCGCAGCTACGCCCAAGAACTGCTGGCGGTCGACTTTGACCAGCTCCTGCAAGCGCCGGTGGCGCGCATCGTGGCCAGCACCCCAGCGCCGCCAGCACCACCACCGCAGCCACCGCAGCCACCACTGCCACAACCGCCCTCGTCAGGAGCCTGAATGCTGCTGCGCACCCGTATCACCCTCATCGTGGCGCTGGGCCTGCTGCTGCTGGTGCTGGGCCTGCGCAGCGCCGGCTTGCTGCGCGAGCAACTGCTAGAGCAGCGCCTGAGCGCCATCGCGCTGCAAGGGCAAACCGCGCTCTGGGGCGAAATGCTGGCCGCCGAAGACCGCCTGCTAGACCAAGCGCTTGACCAACTGCTGGCCGACAGCGCTTTTGTCCGCGCCGCCCAAGCACGCAACACCGAGGTACTCGAACAAATCTTGCGCAGCGCCGCGCTGCTGCCGGGCGACGATCAACCGCTGGCGCTGGTGGCACTGCTGAGCGCGCAACAAGAGCCACTCAGCTGGGGCGTGGCACTGCAACGCCCGGTGCTGGACAGCGTCAGCTTGGACCGCGCCTTCAGCGGCGAGGTGGTGAGCGGGCTGCGCATGGGCAGCCAGCAAAAGCCCTTGGTGCTGTCCGGGCGCACCTTGGCCGTAGCGGGTGCGCACGGGCCGATAGTGCTAGTGCTGGCGCGCCACGCCCAGCACGCCCTGCAACGCTTTGCGCAGCGCACCGGCGCCCACACCCACCTGATTGACTTGCGCGGCCAGCTCACTGCCTCGACCGATAGGCAGGTGTGGCAGCGCGCAGCGCTACAGCTGGCGCCGCGCAGCGCCCACTACGGCACCCACACGGTGGGCGCCATTACCTACATACTCAACAGCACACCCATCACGGATTTATCTGCGCACACGGCTGGCGCGCTGGTGACGCTAGACGACCAAAGCGAAGCGGCTGCGGCCAGCCGCTTTTTGGAACAGCTGATGGTGGGCGGCACCTTGGTGCTGCTGCTGGCGGTGCTGCTGGGGCTGAACTTTTACTTGGGCCGCAGCTTTCGCCCACTGGATCGCGCCATTGCCGTGCTGCAAGCGCTGGCACGCGGCGACACCAGCGTGCGCCTAGAGCACAGCGGCGACGACGAAATTGGCCGCATTGCCAAGGCCGTGGTCAGCCTGCGGCACACCGCACAAGAGCTGATGGCCAGCCGCGCCCTGCGCGAACGCGTGCGCCGCCGCCAAGAGCGGCTGATCCAGCGCCAGCTACAACACCTGGCCGACGCCACCGATATGCGCAGCCGCGAAGAACTGCTGGGCCTGATCAGCAGCCACAGCAGCACGCCCAACGCCCCGGCGCACGGCGACGAAGAGTTGCTGCGCCGATTGGCCCAGGTGATGGGCGACTTAACGCAGCGATTGATCCAGCAACACCAAAGCCTGTCATCGATGGTGGTCGAACTGCGCGAAGCGCTGGTCACCAAAACCCGCTTGGCGGGGCTAGAGCAAGAGCTGCAAATTGCCGCGCAGGTGCAACTGAGCATCTTGCCGCGCCAACTGCCAGACGACCCGCGCGTGCAGCTGCACTGCCACATCACCCCCGCGCGCGAGGTCGGCGGCGACTTTTACGACTACTTCGCCATCGACGCCGAGCACCTTGGTTTTGTCATGGCCGACGTCTCGGGCAAAGGCGTGCCGGCGGCGCTGTTCATGGCCATCACGCGCACGCTGCTCAAGGCCACCGCGCTGTTTGTCGCCTCGCCGCCGCTGTGCATACGCAAACTCAACGACTTGCTGGCCCGAGAGAACGAGCAAATGATGTTCGTCACCATTTTTTATGGCGTGCTGCACCTGCCCAGCGGCCAAGTCCACTACGTCAACGCCGGCCACAACCCGCCGTATTGGCTGCGCGGCGACGCCAGCGTGCAAGCCGTGGCGCGCACTGGCGGCATGGCCGTCGCCATCAGCGAAGACTTTCCCTACCGCGAAGGCACGCTGACCTTGGCACCGGGCGAGATGCTGTTTTTGTACACCGACGGCATCACCGAAGCCTTTAACCCCGACGCACAAGAATATGGCGACGCCCGACTGGCAAGCGTGCTGCAAGGGCTAAACCAACGCCCCACCACACCGGCCGACATCTGCAACGCCGTGCTGGCCGACGTACACCAGTTTGAGCGCGGCGCCCCGCAGGCCGACGACATGACCTGCATGGGGCTGCGCTATCGGGGCAGCGCCTGAGTGCGGCTTGCGTTTCGCTATTAAATAAATAGCTGCAGCCGCAAGCCAGCAAAGGGCTAGAGGCCGATTTGACCTAAAGTTCAGTTCTCAAACGTCAGCCGCAGCACGCACATACCGGCACTGCGGCTGGCGCGGGCGTGGTGGGCGCCGCGGCCAATCAAGTAGCCGGCCATTTGCAGATCGGCTTCGGTGCGGGCGATCAGGTCGTCGGCGCTGGGCGGCTGGCTGGCCAGCGGCAGCAACGTGCCTCGGTAACGCAGGATGAGGGTGAAGATGTAGTCGTCAAAATCGGTCTCAACCTGGATTTCGGGGCACTCGGGGTCGACCAAATGGTGCGCCGTCAAAGCCTCCACCACTTGCCAGCCGACCATCTCAGCGCGGCGCACTGGCGCACGGCGCGTGCCCCACAGGCGGCCTTGCTGCTCCAGAAAATTTGTCACGTCCTGCAACGTGGTGTGGGCCAAAGTAAAGCTCTGGCGCGTGCCTTTGCGCATACCCAAACGAAACAACAAAACCATCAGCACGGCCACACAAACGCCCGCCGCCAAGCCCGTCAGCGCCACATAGCGCAGTTGCGGCCACAGGGCGTGCAGCGCGCCGTGAATCACGCCTATCCCCGTGCCAACCAACAAACCCATGCCCACGGCCAGCACCCGGCGGTTGTCCAGCATTCGCGAGGTGATGAGCTGCACACCACTCAGAGTGGTGAAGGTGGCCAAGTACAGCAGCAGCGCGCCCACTGCGGACGAGGGCAGCAGCAGCACCGTGCCGGTGATGTGCGGCACCAGCGCGGCCAAGAACAAAAAGCCCGCCGTCCAGTAACCCAGATAACGGCTGGTGCAGCCCGAGGCGGCGGCCAAGCTGACCGCGCCGCCGCTGGAGGACATCGGCAAGGCGTTGAGCAAACCGGCAAACAGGTGCGCCACACCTTCGGCGCGCACACCGCGCGCCAGCGCGCGCAGGTTGGGGCGCACCCAGTCGGCGTCAGAGACGCGCTGGACAATGGTTTGCGTGCCCATCGACGTCAGCGACAGAGCAAAGCCGGTGACCACATAGGGCAGCACCCCCAGCGGCTCAAACGCCCAGCCAAACACGGGCAACTGCGGCAGGCGCAGCAAAGGCATCTCGCGCCACTGCTGCAATTCTTGCGCCGGCACCAAGTCCAATAAAAAGCCCGCCGCCATGCCCACACACAAACCCAGCAGCGGCGCAAACAAGCGCAACATACTTTTGAGCCAGACGTTGCAGCCCACCATGGTGGCAAACGACAGCAGCGCCACCAACAAACTGGCGCCAGACACGGCTTCTTGGTATTGCTCTAAGCCAAAAATTTGCTTAAAGCCCATGTGCCCCAGCCCCAAGCCAATCAGCATCACGCCCACGCCCGAGACCTCGACCGTAAACACATTGCGCATTCGCATGATGAGAAAGCTACACACTATTTGCGACAGGCCAATCACCCAAATCATGCCGAACACCGTCGCCAGCGAAGCACCGGGCAAGCCGCCGATCAAATACATCGCTGGCAGCACCGCGCCGGTGGCTTGCAACGGGTAGTAGTAGCCCGCGCCCAAGTGGCGCAGACCGCGCACTTGCAGCACGATGACCAGCGCCGAGACCAACAGCGTCGACGACATGATGTTCAAGAAGGTTTCATGCCCGAGGTTTTGCACCCGCACATAAATTTCGGGAATGACCAGCAAGGCGCCCAAAAAAGCCAGTTGCTGCAAAGCCAAACCCGCACCCAAGCGCGCAGGCAACCAGTCATGAACGCCATAGGCGATGTTGTCGGGGCGGCGCATAGCGGTCAGGGCACCGGCGTCAACTGCGTGCCGACTTCGGCGCGCGAGTCGCTGCACGACATCAGCGGCGGGTTGTTTTCTTGATAAAAATGGCTGGTATCACGGCGCGGCGCGCCCGGTGTGGGCGTGGTGTGCTCTGGCATTTGAAAGATTTTTCTAAAAATAAGGCTGCGCAAAAAAGGGGCATTTTGCCTGCACTGACACTGCCATGGCGGCGCACTCAAGCGGCCCAAGCCGCCCCCAGCAGCAGCACGTTGCAGTCGCCTTGGCGCTCGTAGTGCAGCGTGTGCAGGTAGTGGCGCATTAAGCGCAGGCCGTGGCCGCCCACGCGCGCCTCGTCCAGCGACGCGGCCAAGTCGGGCGAGACTTTGGCCGTCGGATCAAACGCGGCGGCGTTGTCCTCGATGCGCAGCCGCACCTCGCTGGCGGTGCGCACGCACTCTAGGCGCAGCTGCAAAGCGGCACTGCCAGCGGGCACTGCGGCGTAAGAGAGGAGGTTGGTCAGCGCCTCATCGGCGCACAGCGTCAGCGCAAACAGCGTGCGCGTCGGCCAGCCATCGCGCTGGGCCAAGCCCTCCAGCCACGCCAGCGCGCTGGCCAGGCCGGGCAGCGACGGCTCGGGGCAAAAAACATCGGGCCCGGCCAGCGGGGGCGGCAGATCAGAAACAAGGACGCTCATGCAGGGGGCCTCAATGGTCAAAATGCAGGCGCAGTGCCGACGCACTGGCGCCACTGCCGCAGACGGTGCTGACCCGGTCGGCCAGATGGCGCAGCAGCACGCCCGAGAGGTTGCGCAGCGCCGCGTCCAGCGCCGCATCGCCATCGCCATCGCCATCGCCTTGCAGCAAGGCATCCAGCGACAACGCCGGTGCGGTGGCGGTGGCCGTGGCGCCAGTGCCCCACACCAGCGCGGCACCGCTGTGCAGCAGTTCAATGTCTAAGTGGTATTCGTCAAAACTGCCGCGTATGCCCACCAGCTGGCGTTCGCCCGTGGCGGCGATAGCCTCGGCGCCTTCTAGCGCGGCTTGGGCGGCGCGCTGCACCACCACCCGGCGCACGCCCCACGCGCCACCTTGGCGCTCAACAAAATCAGTGATGTCTTGGGGCAAGCTCGCGCTGGCGGCGTCCAGCGCCTGCTCGCTGCGCTGCGCCGTGCCCAAGCGAAACAGCATATTGAGCACCACCACCAATAAGCCCGCCACCACCAAGCTGCTGCCGAGCAAAAACTGCAAGCCTTGGGGCGCGGTTTTGACCAGCTCGGGCATCAGCATCACCGTCAGCCCGGCGCACAGGGACAAGCCCACCGTAAAAACGCCCCGGCTGTCCATGGAGCGCGAGGCAATCAGCTCTATGCCCGAGACAATCAAAAACCCAGCCGCATACAGCTCAACCGCGCCCAGCACCGGTGTTGGCACCAAGCTCAGGGCCAGCGTTGCCTGCGGCACAAACGCCACCAGCGCCAGCAGCGCCGCCACGCCAATGCCAATCGCCCGCGCCGTCGATCGGGTGGCGTGCGCCAGCGCAATGTTGGCCGAGCACACACAAGACGGAAACGCGCCCAGCAGCGCCGCTGCCGTATCGCCTAGGCCATTGGCACGGATACCGCCGCCGACGGCGCGCATATTGGCGCGCTTCCAGTCCGCATCGTCCATCTTGTCCATGATGCTCACGCTGCCCAACATATCGAGCTGACTGAGCACCGAAATCAACACCAGCGCCAGTACCTGCGCCGGGTCGATCTGCCACACCGGCGCATACCAGTGCGGCAAAGCCAGCAGCGGTGCGCTGCGCAGCACCTCCACATCCTGCAACTGGCCGGTGGCGGCGGCCACCGCCACGCCAATCACAATCCCCGCCAGCAGCCCCAGCAGCCGGCTGCGCCGCCCGCCCCACACCGACAGCACCACAATGCAGCCCAGCGTGGCCGCAGCAATCACCACGCTGACGGGGTTGATGTGCCACTGCGCATCCACCCCCAGCGAATGGCGCATGGCCGGCTCCACCAGCCCCATCCCGCCAATGCACACCACCGTACCAACCACCGCCGGCGGAAAAAACGCCCGCATCCGCTGCACCAGCGGCCCCACCAGCAAGGCGGTGATGCCATACACCAAGGTCGCCACCGCAACGCCGCCCGGCCCATGCGCCACCACCAGCGCCGCCACCACCGTAATGACAAACGGATTGGGCATATGCATCAGCAACAAGCCGCTGCCCAAGCGCCCACCCCAGGCCTGCAAACCAGTGGCCAGCGCCATGCCCAGCAAAGACATGGCCACCATCGACTGCGTGCCTTGGCGGTCTAGGCCGGCAATTTGCGCCGTGGCCAGCACATAAGTCACAAAAGCCATCGCTGTCGCCGCGTGCTGCCCGACCAGCAACCACAGCGCGCCCGCAGGCACCCGGTCATCGGCACTGAACAGCCAATCGGCGGGGCGCCGACGCGCAGCAGCAGGCGGCAAATGCAGCCAGCGAAAAATCAAAAATGGCATGGGAAAAAGATAGAAATAGGCATGGATAGATAAAAGCGCCCGTGCGCACAGGCCACGGTATCATCCCGCAGCCCTGAATTTTGCGACAAATTTTTGCCGACAAACGCCGCCCCGCGCCCCACTTGACCCCTGCTGGCCTCCTGCTGCCCCCCTCTTTTTTACGACATTTTTCCCTATGCCTATTGCCACCGAATCTGCCGCCAACGCCCAAATCGTCTCCCTGCAAGGCCAAATCAACAGCACTAACGCCGCCATAACCGAAGCAGAAATTTTGGCCCTGGTCACGGCGGGTCACAAAAACTTGCTGCTCGATTTTTCTGGCTTGGACTACATCTCCAGCGCCGGCCTGCGCTTGGTGCTGGTAGTGGCCAAGCGCCTAAAACAAGACAACGGCCAGCTGCTGCTGTGCGGTATGCAGTCGCATATCCGCGAGGTGTTCGACATCAGCGGCTTTTTGGCCATCCTTAACGTGGCCGATACGCGCAGCGAAGCGCTGGCACGCTTCTAAGCGCTGGCTTGTAGCCTGTAAGTTGTAAGTTGTAAGTTGTAAGGCGCCACCGCCAAGACCACCGCCATGGGCGAATTCGACCTGATTGCCCGTTACTTCACGCGCCCGGTGCAGCGCGCGGTGCTGGGCGTGGGCGACGACTGCGCCCTGCTGGCGCCAGCGCCCGGAATGCAGTTGGCGATATCGAGCGATATGTTGGTCCAGGGCCGGCATTTTTTTGCGGGCACTGACCCCGAGCGCCTCGGCCACAAAGCGCTGGCGGTCAACCTGAGCGACTTGGCCGCTTGCGGCGCGCGCCCGCTGGCCTGCACGCTGGCGCTGGCGCTGCCGCACATCGATGCCGCGTGGCTGGCCCCGTTTGCGCGCGGCCTGCTGGCACTGGCCGATGCCCACGGCTGCGAACTGGTCGGCGGCGACACCACGCAAGGGCCGCTCAACATCTGCATCACCGTGCTGGGCGAAGTGCCCGCCGGCCAGGCCCTGCTGCGCAGCGGCGCGCAAGTGGGCGACGACATCTACGCCAGCGGCACGCTGGGGGACGCGCGCTTGGCACTGCAAGCACTGCAAGGCCACCTGACGCTGGCGCCCGCCGCGCTGGCCGCCGCCCGCCAGCGCCTTGAAGCGCCCACCCCACGCGTCGCGCTGGGCCAAGCGCTGCGCGGCATAGCGCACAGCGCCATCGACGTGAGCGACGGCCTGCTGGGCGACTTGGGCCATGTGCTGCGCGCCTCGGGCGTTGGCGCTTGTATCGACCTGAGTAAAACTATTAATTTGATAGCTACAAGCGCAGGCTGCATAAGCGCTACAGGCCCATTTGACACTGAATTGCTACAGCAATGCACCTTGGCCGGTGGCGACGACTACGAACTGGCCTTTACCGCCCCAGTGGCGCGCCGCGCTGATGTGGCCGCCGCCGCGCAGGCCAGCGCCACGCCGGTGGCGCGCATCGGCCGCATCGAAGCCGCACCCGGCCTGCGCCTGCTGGACGCCCACGGCCAGCTGGTGGCGCAGCGTTACGCCTCATTCGACCACTTCGCCTGAAGCACCTGAGGCACCTGAAGCGTGCGGCAACGGCGCCAACATCAGCGCCGCTCCTAAAATCGACCCCCATGCACCGCCCCTTTGACGCAGCGCCGCCTGCCGACTCCCCTGCCCCCCCCGCCGC
>JAGNSH010000074.1 GCA_017988165.1 Giesbergeria sp.
CTTGCCTGTAAGCTTTGTCACATTTTTTTGCCGATAAAAACAGGAGTCCACCTTGCGCATCCTCTCCGACTACGTTTCGTCTGAGCCCTCGCTGCCCCCGGCCAGCGTCGCCGCTTTTTGTGCCCAAACCACGCCCTATTTGCCCGAGGCCGACACCGAAGCGGCGTTTGTCGTGGCGATGGCCGACATCACCCGCTGGCACCAACAGCGTTCGCCGTGGTACCGGGCGTTTTTGGCCGCCAGCGGCATCGACCCCGCGCAGCTGCGCACGCTGCAAGATGTGATGGCGTTGCCGCCGATCCACGCCAATTTTTTCAAGACGCACGAGGTGCTGTCGATTCCCGAGAGCGAAATTTCCACCCACCTGACCTCGTCGGGCACCACCGGGCAAAAGTCGCAAATGTTTTTTGACGACTTCACCTTGGGCAGTGCGCGGCGCATGGTGGACGATGTGATGGCCGCGCGCGGCATGGTCAGCACCACGCCGGCCAACTATGTGATCAACGGCTACGAGCCGTTTGACGGCCAGAAGATCGGCACCGCCAACACCAACCAGTTTTTGATGCGCTATGCGCCGCCGGCCAAGGTGTTTTGGTCGCTGCGCGCGCTGGGGCCGGGACAGCACGAGTTCGATGCGTTTGGCGTGCTGGCGGCCTTGGCCGATTACGCCAACGACAGCGTGCCGACGCGCATTGCCGGTTTTCCGGCGTTTTTGCACTTTGCCCTGCAGCGCATGGCGCAAAGCGGCATGGCGCCGCTCAAGTTGCCGCCGGGCAGCGCCATCATTTTTGGCGGCGGCTGGAAGGGCCATGCCGACAAAGCCATCTCGCGCGAGCAATTGCAGCGCGACATCACGCATTGGCTGGGCATTCCCTCTGAGCAGATTGTGGAAACCTTTGGCTCGGTCGAGCACAGCATTCCGTACACCGGCTGCCACCAGCAGCATTTGCACGCGCTGATGTGGTCGCGCGTGGTGGTGCGCGATGTGCGCACGCTGGAGCCGCTGCCCGATGGCCAGCCGGGCTTTCTGTCGTTCCTCTCGCCCTACATCACCTCGGTGCCCGCACACAGCGTCGTCATGGGCGATTTGGCGGTGCGCCACCCGGCGGGCAGTTGCAGCTGTGGTCTGCCCACGCCGTGGTTTGAGGTGCTGGGGCGCGCTGGCACCTCCAGCAACAAAAGCTGCGCTGCGGCGGCGTCTGACCTCTTGCCGCCGAACTGAATCGCCCAAGCCCAAGCAAAGCCCAAGCGCTCAAATCAAGGAAACCCATGAACGCATCCACCACACCTACCGCTACCGCCCTCGCGCCCCACTTCTGGTTTGGCCGCTGGGTGGATAACACCGCCCTGCCCGCCGCCCTCGACCAATTGGCCGCGCACCTGGACACCACGCTGGCGCAGCCATTTCCCTTTGACGATTTGCTCAGTGCCTGCGCGGCGCTGTCGGACGATTTGCTGCACGAGCGCGGCGCTTTTGCCACGCTGCACGCCCAAGCCTGCGCCAGCGCCACCGAGGACGATGCGCGCGCGATGTTGGGCGCCGTTGCCGCCCTGCTGCAACGCGATGCGCTGCAAGAAAAGCTGCGCTCAGAACTGGGCACCCAGCGCCCCGGCGTGCTGGAGCGGCGCTACCCCGGTCGCCAGTACGAGGCGTGGATGCCCGCCGGCTGCGTGGTCCACGTCGCGCCGTCCAACGTGTTCACGGTGGCGGCACTGGGCTTGGTCGAAGGCCTGCTGGCCGGCAACCTGAACATCGTCAAAGCCAGCGCCCGCGATGGCGACTTTGGCCCACTGTTTGCGCAGGCGCTGGCGGCATGCGACCCCGGCGGTCGGCTGGCCAACTACATGGCGGTGCTGCGCCTGCCCTCCAGCGACCAAGCGCTGCTGCAGCGGCTGTTTGGCCATGCCGATGTGATTTCGGCCTGGGGCGGCGAAAAAGCCATTGCCGCCGTGCGCGCCAGCGCCCCGGCACAAGCCCGCGTGGTGCCGTGGGGCCACAAGGTGTCGTTTGGCTATTTGGCAGCCGACTGCTTGGAAGACGCAGCCGCCATCGACGGCTTTGCACGCGACGTGTGCCGCCTCGACCAACAAGCCTGCTCCAGCCCGCAAACGCTGCTGGCCGAAACCGACCGCGCTGGCTTAGAAGCCCTGGCCGAGCGCTTGGCCGAGGCGCTGACGCGCATCTCCCCCACCATTGCCGGCCACCAGCCCGACAGGGCCGAGCAGGCCGAAATCACCACCGCCCTGTGCGTCGCGCGCGCCGAAGAGGCGCTGCAACTGACCCGCGTCATCGAAGCCGCCGACGGCAGCTGGCGCATTTTGTTGGACCACCGCCCTGGCCTGCGCCCCTCGCCGCTGTACCGCAGCATTTGGCTCAAAAGCGTGCAGCGCGAGCGCTTGGGCGCAACGCTGCGGCCGATGCGCCCGTGGCTGCAAACCTGCGGCTTGGCCGCCGGCCTGACCAGCACGGCGCAGTTGTCGCGCAGCTTGCTGTCGGCCGGGGTCAGCCGCATCACCCGGCCGGGCGAAATGATCGACAGCTATCTGGGCGCGCCGCACGACGGTGTGTACGCGCTGCAGCACCTGTCGCGCCGTGTCTCGGTCGATGGCCCGGCCGCGCTGGCCTTGGTGGGCAGTTTTGACGCACTGGAAGCGCCGGTGCATTTGCAGGTGCCGGCGGTGCCGATTTTGGACAAATCGGCCTTCCAGGCGCTCTCAGAAATCGACAATCCGCTGACCGGTGTCGTGGTACGCAGCGGCGGCTCCAGCGGCAAAATTGCCTATTCGGCCTACCGCTGGTCGGACTACCACGAGCAAATGTCCGTCACCGCCAACGGCTTGGTGGCCGCTGGTTTGGAGCCGGCCACCGACCGGGTGATGAACCTGTTTGCTGCGGGCTATTTGTACGGCAGCTTCATCAGCTTTTGGACCATCTTGGAGCACCTGCGCGTGCGCCAGTACCCGATGGCGATGGTGCCCGAGTACGACCAAATTGCCGACCAGATCGCCATCCACCAAATCAACACGCTGGTTGGCATGACGCCGCACCTGCTGGGGCTGTTTGCGGCGCACGGGCCGCAGATCAAGGCCGCCGGTTGCATCAAAAAAGTCTTCTACGGCGGCGAGGCGCTGTCGCCGGCACAACAGCGCTTTTTGCAAGAGGACTGCGGCGTGCAGTTGGTGCGATCAGTGGTCTACGGCTCCAACGACGCCGGCCCCATGGGCTACCAGTGCGAGCACAGCCAAGGCGGCGTACACCACCTGTTTACGCGCTTGCAAACCCTCGAAATTGTGCAAATGGATGCCGATGTGCCCGTGCAAGGCACCGAAATTGGCCGGCTGCTGCTGACCCCGCACGCACGCAGCGCGCCGCTGGTGGCGCGCTACGAAATCGGTGATGCCGGGCGCTGGGTGCCTGGCCCCTGCGCCTGCGGCCGCCAAGAGCCACGCTTTGAGCTGACGGGGCGCTTGGGCGATGTCTTCAAAGTCGGCGGCATGCTGCTGAACTATGGCCGGTTTGTCGCGTTTTTGAGCGCGCAACTGGACTACGCCGGCCCGGTACAAATCCACTTGGACACCGCGCCCGCCACCACCGTGGTGCGCGTCTGCGTGGACGACAGCTTGCGCGCGCCGCCGGCAGAAGTGGCCGAGCAACTGATGCAAGGCTACGACGACTTGGCCATGGCGCGCACCTTGGGACTGCCACTGGTGGTGCGGGTGGAAATTCAGCCGATTGAGGCGTTTGACCGCATCAAAGCCAGCGGCAAGCTGCGCCATGTGTGCGACCACCGCATGGACCTTGCGTGATTGACGATTGAAACCCCTTTTTTGAAGGCCTCCACCATGACCGTTTCAACGACAGCCGACACGGCCGGCGCAGCGACTGGCGCCGATCGCGTAGCCGAGCTGCTGATGTTTGCCCGCACCCATTCGCCCTTCTACCGCGAGTTTTATGCCGCCGTGCCAGCGGGCGAGACGCGCTTGGCGGCTTACCCCGTTCTTGACCCCAAAGCCTTTTGGGCTGCCAACACGGTGCAGGGCAACCGCGTGTTCACCGCCCCGCTGACCGAGGGCATCACCTTCAAAAGCGGCGGCACCAGCGGCCAGCCCAAGTATTCGGTGTTCACCCACGCCGACTGGCGCGCTTTTACCAGCGTGTTTGGCCAAGGGATGCGCCGCTCCGGGCTGCGCGCAGGCGAGCACATTGGCAACCTGTTTTATGCGGGCAAGCTGTACGCCTCGTTTTTGTTTACCGCCCGCTGCATCGAGGCTGCGGGGGTCGGCATTTGCTATCCGATTGGCGGCGACGATGCCGACGAAATTTTGGCCACTTGGCGCCAGTTTGGCCTGACCACGCTGGCCGGCGTGCCAACGACGCTGATGTCGCTGCTTGAAAAGCTCACTCCCGCCGACCGCGAGACGCTGCGGCTGGAGACGTTTTTGTTTGCCGGCGAGCCGATGTTTCCCGACCAAATCGCCGCGCTGCAGGAGGTGTTTCCAGGCTGCCAGGTGCGCTCGTTTGGCGTGGCCGGGGTCGATTACGGCGAAATGGGCTGGGTGCCACCGGGGGCTGCGCTGGGCGAGCACTGCGTGTTTGACGAAAGCACGGTGCTGGAGATTTTGCAGGACAACAGCGACGAGCCCATCGACGGCGTTGGGCAACCGGGCCGGTTGGTGCTGACCAATTTGAACCGGCGCTTGGTGCCCATCGTGCGCTACCCGGTCGGCGACCGGGGCGAATGGCTGGACCCTGCGGGCACACCCGAGCGGCGTTTTCGCCTGCTGGGGCGCACCGAAGAGGGCGCGCGCGTTGGCCCAGTAACGCTGTACGTGGACGGCATCTTGAGCATGCTGGCCGACCTGCACAGCGCAGGTGCCCATTGGGGCGTGCAGTCGTTCCAACTGTGCGTGGACCACATCGACCGCCGTGACCGCCTGACGCTGCGTTTGGCCGTGGCCGCCCCGCAGGCGCGCACCGAGGCCGACAGCACTCGGGTGCGCGAAGCCCTGTACGCCGAGCGCCCGATGTTTCCTGGCTTGGTGGCCGACGGCGTGGTGCATCCGCTGGTGGTGGAGTGGATAGCCCCTTCGGCGCTGCACACCAATGCCCGCACCGGCAAGCTGCTGCGCGTGGTGGACCGCCGCCATGGCTGATATCACGGCCTCGGTGCTGGGCGCATCCGATGCGCAAGACGCCCCGCACAACGGCGCACAAAACGACGCACAAAACGACTGGCTGCGCCTGAGCGTGCCGGCACACCCGCGCGCCATTGCCAGCGTGCAGGCGCTGCTGGTGGCGCAGGCCCGCCACCACGGCTTTACGCCGGCGCAGCAAACGCGGATGCAAACCGCAGCCGAAGAAGGGCTGCTGACGGTGCTGCACTACGCACACGACGATGCCCCCGATGCGGCCGCGGCCAGCACGCTGGACATTTTGCTGACCGTGCTGCCGGCGGTGCTGCAACTGCGCATCACCAACCACGGCCTGCCCTACGACCAAAGCCTGGTGTCCGAGTACGACCCGCAGCAGCCGGCCAGTGCCGAGGATGACCAAACCGGTCTGTCGGCCTTTTTGATGCACCGACTGGCCGACCGCTCGCGCGTGCTCAACCTGGGCGCGCAAGGCCAGCACGTCGAGCTGGAATGGTGGCTGCCCCAGCAAGGCAGCTTGGTGGCAACGCCGGCCAGCACCCCTGGCGCAGCCAACGCCAGCGCAGCCGCCGGCGCAGCGCCGCTGCCCACCACCGTGCGCCCGCTGGAGCCGGGCGATGCCATCCACCTGGCGCGGCTGATGTACCGCACCTACGGCTACTCCTACGCCAACCCAGATATGTACCTGGCCGATCGCATCTTGGAGCGCTGCGCCGATGGCCGCTTGACCTCGTGGGTGGCGCAGCTGGCGACGCCCGATGGCAGCAGCGCGCCCATCGTCGGCCACATTGCACTGATCAAAAACCACCGCGACGATCCGGTGCTGGAGGTCGGATCGGCCATGGTGGGGCCCGATCAGCGCGGCAGTGGTTTGCTGGGCAAGTTGCTAGAAGCCGTCACGCAAGCGCTGGAGCAGCGCCCCGAAGCGGCCGCCTTTGTCCATGCCGTCACGCGCCACCCCTACACGCAAAAAACGTTTGGCCGTTTGGGTTATTTGCCGACGGCGCTGATGCTGGGCTACATCCCGGCCAGCGCGCAATTTCGCAGCATTCCCGGCCACGCTTCGACCCAGCGCGTCAGTGCTTTTTATTCCTGCCGCCTGCTGCGCCCGGTAGCGCCGATCGATGTCTATCTGCCGCCTGATTTGGCCAGCTTGGTGCTGCCGCGCGCGACCGACATTGGCATGGAGCTGCGCCCGCAGCCGCTGCAAAGCGCAGCGCTGCAAGGTGCCACGCAAATGGAAACGCAGGTGGTGCCCGCACTGAACGCCGCCTTTGTGGTGGCGCAGCACGCCGGCGCAGATTGGCCCGAGGTGTTGCAGCGCAATCTGCGCCAGTGGTGCCGGCAAAAGGTGGATGCGATTTACCTCAGCCTTGACCTGCGTGACCCGCACACGCCGGCGGCGTGGCAGGCGGCCGCGCAATTGGGCTTTCTGCCCGCTGGACTGACCCCGTATATGCCGTGGCCGGCGACGCTGGCGCTGCAGTACCTGAACAACCAGTGGCTGGAGGTGGACCACATCGTCTCCGTCGGCCCCGCCGCCGAGGCACTGCGCGATCAGATTTTTGCCGCCTACCGCCAGCGCGAATGTCTGTGATGTCGGCGCTGTTTAGCGCCCCGTCGGTGCCGGCTTGATGGCGCCGCAGTCGTTCGACAACCAACGCCCGGTTTGCGCCATGTCGATTTGTTCGGGCTTGCCGTTTTGCTGGGTGTTGATTTTGAAATTGCCGCTGTAGCCGGTGGGCCCTTGGAAGTGGACGGTGCCTTCGCCGCTGGTCGGGCCTTCGCCAGATTCGCCTTTGCAGCTAAAGCTCACCTGCATGGTGCTGGCGTCTGTGCGCTGCACCTTTTGCGTGCAGCCGTCTTGCTGCGGAATCTGGTCGATAGCGGCTTGCTCGGGCGTGATGCAGACCTTGACGCTGGTTTGGCCCTGCGGGCCGCTGCTCAAGTGGATGCCCTGCGCCGCCATCATTTGTTCCATTTGCTTGCGCTGCGCCGGCGCCATATTGGCCATCGCTTTTTGCGCCTCTGCCAAGGCGGCTTCCATTTGGCCGCTTTGGCTTTTCATGGTCACGCTGTGCTCCCACAGGCCGGGGCGCATTTTTTCTTGCGCGCTGGCCGGGGCCAGCGCACCGGCCGCGCAGGCCAGCACGGCGGCCGAAACAAAGAACCGGGAAGAAAAACGGGAGGTCTGCATGGTCTGGCCTTTCTTTAAAACAGGCCTGCAGTATCCCGTAGCCAGTTCAAGCCGTGTGCGCCTTGCCTTTGCGCAGCGCCAGCAGGGGCCAGAAAAACACGGCGGCCACCGCCCCCAAGCCCAGCGCTATCACCAGCAAATTGGCCCAGTCGACCCAGTAGCCCATATTGGCAAACGACGAATGGGTCAGGCTGGGGACGCTGACCAACAGCACCAGCGCCACCAGCGCGCCCACGCCCAGCGCCGCGCCCACGCCACGGCCCAAGCGCGCGCCGGCCGTCCACAGCAGGGCCAGCCACACCAGCAGCGCCAGCGCCAGCAGCGGCCAGATGGTCAGGGCGATTTCATAAACAATGTTGATAGCCAACCAGATTTCGTACATGGTGTTTCTCCTCTTAAGCGTTGCGTTGCGTTGGTGTTCAGACCCGGCCCTTGAGCACGGCCATGTAGGCGGGTTTGAGCATGCGCACCTTCATCAGCCACGCAAAGTAGCTCTCTTGCAGCGGATCAATCATTGGCAGCGAGGGCGTCAGATTGCCGTCGTAGTCGAATTCAATCAGCATGGCCGAGCCTTCGCGCACGATCATCGGGCACGAGGTGTAGCCGTCAAACTGCTGGCTCAAGGGCCGCCCGGCAATCATGTCCACCACGTGGCGGGCGACGAGCGGGGCGCTCTTTTTAACGGTGGCAGCGGTTTTGCCGCGTGGCGTGCCGTTGATGTCACCCAAGCCAAACACGTTGGGGTAGCGGCGGTGTTGCAGCGTGGCCTTGTCCACTTCCAGCCAACTGCCCGCCGCTTGTGGGCCTTCTTTGGCCGACAGATCCGAGTTTTTGACTGCGTCGGGCGCGCGCATCGGTGGCACGACGTGGATGAAGTCGTAAGGCACTTGGCTGCTGGCACCCTCGGGCGTGACAAAGGTGGCTTGGCGCGCGCCAATGTCGATGGCAGTGAGCTTTTGCGTGGTGTGCAAATTCACGCCCAGCGGGCCCCAGCGCTCGATGACGTTGTCGTTGACCACCTTGACGCTGAAGATGTTGGGCAGGGCCGAGTAAAAGTCAATTTGTGACTTGTCCATCGTGCCCGCTTGCGCCAAGCGGTCGCGCAGCATGAAGGTCATCTTCAGCGGCGCGCCGGCGCATTTCAAAAAAGTGTTGGGCAGCGTCATCACCGCTTTGCCGCCCTTTTGGCGAAACTCGTCCATCGCTTTCCAAGTGGCCACCGCAGCGTCTGAGCTGGGGTAAACGCTGGCCAAACCGTTTTGGCCGATGGCGTTGACGTCCATGCCCTCAATCAGCGCCCAGTCTTGGTGCGTGCCGACGGCAACGACCAAATAGTCGTAGCGGATGCGTTTGCCGCTGCGGGTGACGACGGTGTTGGCGGCGGGGTCAAACTCGGCCACCATGTCTTTGACCCACTCGACGCCGGCGGGCATCAAGTCGGCATTGCTGTCTATGGTCTTGCTGACCGGCCACACACCGGTGGCCACCAAGGTGTAGCCGGGCTGGTAGTTGTGGACTTCTTTGGCATCGATGAGGGTGATTTTGGCGCCGTCCAAATCGTTGCGCAGCCGGTGCGCCAAGGCCAAGCCGCCCAAGCCGCTGCCAGCAATGACGATGTGCGCTTGGGTGGCAACGCGCTCAGCGCGGGCCGGTGTGCTGGCA
>JAGNSH010000229.1 GCA_017988165.1 Giesbergeria sp.
CGCCCATCGTCGCCGAGGTGTATGGCCCCGAGGCCGAAGGCCGCCAGCAAGTGGCCAAGGCGGTGCGCGCGGTGTTTGCGCAAACGGCGGGCGTGGTCGATATTGACGACAGCAGCATCCAAGACGCGCCGCGCACGCTGCTCTTGATTGACCGGCGCAAAGCCGCGCTGCTGGGCGTGCCGCAGCAAGCCATCGTCGCCACCTTGCGCGCCGGTTTGGCGGGCGAAGCGGCCACCTATCTGCACGACCAAGGCAAGTACCCGGCTGCTGCCGTGCTGCAACTGCCGCCCGGCCAGCACGGCGACATGAACGCGCTGCTGCAACTGGCGGTGCGCAGCGCCAGCGGCGCGCTGGTGCCCATTCGCGAGCTGGTGACGCTGAGCGACACGCTGCGCGAGCAGCCGATTCACCACAAAGACCTGTTGCCCGTGAACTACGTCGTCGCCGACATGGCCGGCAAGGTCGATAGCCCGCTGTACGGAATGTTTGAAATGCGCGGCGACATAGCGGCATTGGCCATGCCCGACGGTGGCGCGCTGACCGAATATTTCATTAACCAGCCCAGCGACGCCTGGCGCGGCTACGCGCTGAAGTGGGATGGCGAGTGGCAAATCACCTACGAGACCTTCCGCGACATGGGCGCGGCCTATGGCGTCGGGCTGATTTTGATTTACCTGCTGGTGGTGGCGCACTTTGGCAGCTACCTGACGCCGCTCGTCATCATGGCCCCCATTCCGCTGACCATCATTGGCGTTATGCCGGGGCACGCGCTACTGGGTTCGCAGTACACGGCGACCAGCATGATTGGCATGATTGCGCTGGCCGGCATCATCGTGCGCAACTCCATCTTGCTGGTGGACTTTATCAACCTGCAAGTGCGCGCCGGCGTGCCGTTCGAGCGCGCCATCGTGCAGTCGGCCATCACGCGCGCCCAGCCGATTGTGCTGACCGGGCTGGCCGCCATGCTCGGCGCGTTCTTCATCTTGGACGACCCGATTTTTAACGGGCTGGCCATCTCGCTGATTTTTGGCATTGCCGTCTCCACCGTGTTGACGCTGGTGGTCATTCCGACGCTGTACTACGGCGCCTACCGCCACCGCTTGGATGTACTGCACGCCCCAGCGCACACCTAATTCACTCCTTTAATCATAGCTGCAAGCGCACGCCAGTAGTGCGTTACAGCCACTTTTCACCCTTAAACCGACTGGAGCCTTCCATGACTACTTCTTACACCGATTTGATTGGCCACATCTCTGCCGAAATGGGCCAGCTGCGCAAAGAAATTCCCGACACGATGCGCGGCTTTAGCACCATGGCGCAGGCCGCCACCAAAGAGGGCGCGCTCGACGCCAAGACCAAAGAGCTGATTGCGGCCGCGCTGTCGGTGGCCGCACGCTGCGAGCCGTGCGTCGGTTTCCATGCCCAGGCGCTGGTCAAGCTGGGTGCCAGCCGCGCCGAGATGGCCGAAACCATGGCCATGGCGGTCTACATGGGCGGCGGCCCGTCGCTGATGTACGCCGCCAAGATGTCGGCCGCGTTTGACGAATTCACCGCCGCTACAGCCGCTGCGGCACCGGCTTCGGCCTAAACCGCACCCGCGCCATGTGTCCCTGCTGGGCGCGCCACGCCGCCAATACGGTGCGTTGGCTGCAACGCTTATTTACCCGTAGGAGCTAAACCGCTATGCACGCCATGCGCCCTTTGCCGACTTCTTTGTCACCCGCGCTGCTGGCCTTGGCCTGCGCCATTGGCGCGACCAGTGCCATCAGCAGCGCCCACGCGACCGACTTGCTGCAAGCCTGGCAAGCGGCTGCCCAGCACGACCGCAGCCACGCCGTGGCCCGCGCCGCGCACGCAGCAGCCCAGCCGCGCCGCGACCAAGCCGCTGCGCTGTGGCGGCCCAACGTGGCGCTGACCGCCGCTGCCGGCGTTGGCACGCACGACAGCGATGTGCGCGGGGCGCAGTTTTCTGCGCCCGGCATGGGCCAGTCGAGCGGCGTCAACTTCAGCACCTCAGTACACGGCGGCACGGCGACGCGCTGGGCGCTGCAAGCGAGCCAGCCGCTCTACAACCCACAGCGGCGCGTGCAGCAGCAGCAGCTGACAACGTCGGCGGACTTGGCCGATGTGCAGTGGCAAGCGGCGCAGCAGGCGCTGATGCTGCGCACCGCGCAACAGTATTTCGATGTCGCCGTGGCGCAAGAGTCGCTGCGTGTGCTCGACCTGCAAATGGCCGCCGTGCAGCGCACCAGCGACGAAGTGCAAGAGCGTTTTACGCTGGGCCAACTGCCCGTCACCGACACCCACGAGGCGCGCGCCCGCCTGGCCAGTTTGCGCGCCGAGCAACTGGCAGCACGCAGCGCGCTGGACATCAAACGCCGCCAGCTGGCCGACAGCACCGGCCTGAGCGATGCCGATTTAGTCGTGCATCTGCCCACACAGCGCAGCCCCAGCGCCGCGCCGCGCACGCTGGACGACTGGCAAAACGATGCCGCCGCGCACAGCCCCAGCATCCAGCAAAGCCAACTGGCGCTGCAAGTAGCGCGGCTGGAGGCCGACAAGCACAGCCGCCGCGCCTCGGCCACGCTGGACTTGGTGGCCCAAGCTGGGCAAGAGCGCCTGAGCGGCAGCGGCGACTTTGGCAGCGGCGCGCGCAACAAAAGCACCAGCGCCCAAGTTGGCGTGCAGTTGACCGTGCCGCTGTTCACCGGCGGAATGCGCAGCGCCAAACAAGAAGAAGCGCTGCGCCTGCTGGACGGCGCACAAGCCCAGCTGGACGCCACGCGCGAGCAAGTCGCCCAGCAAGTCCACGCCGCGTGGCTGGGCCTGTCGGTCGGCCGCGAGCGCGTCGAAGCGCTGACCCAAGCGCTGCAAGCGAGCCAAGCGCGCGCCGATGCCACACAGCTGGGCCACGAGGTCGGTGACCGTACTTTGCTGAATTTGCTCAACGCCCAAAACGACAGCGCCAGCGCCC
>JAGNSH010000075.1 GCA_017988165.1 Giesbergeria sp.
GGGCAGGCGTTGCAGCTCGGGCACGATGTTGCGCGCGGCGTAGTCGCCCAGCGCTATGGTGTCAAAGCTGGGATCGCTGGACGACAGCATGGTGAACAGCAAAAAGTTGGAGTTGGACTTGTCCACCCGAACGCCTTGCTGCGTTACGGCTTGCGGCAGGCGTGGCGTGGCGCGCGAGAGGCGGTTTTGCACGTCCACCTGCGCCATATTGGGGTCGGTGCCGGGCTCAAAACTCAGCGTGATGCTGCCGGTGCCGTTGGCTTGGGCCGTGGCTTCCATGTAAATCAGGCCAGGCGAGCCGTTCATCTCGCGCTCAATGACGGCGAGCACGCTGTCTTCGAGCGTCTTGGCTGACGCGCCGGGGTAGGCGGCCGAGACCACGATAGATGGCGGTGCCACCGGCGGGTATTGGGCAATTGGTAGTTGAGTGACGGCCAAAACGCCCAGCACGATGATGAAGAGCGCCAGCACCCACGCAAAAATGGGCCGCTCAATAAAAAACTTTGCCATGTGGGTGGCTCCTTATTGCGCTGCAGCCGCGGGGGCAGCGGCTGGAGTGCCTACAGCGCTTGGATTGGCGCCCGCAGGCTGCCAAGGCACGGCTTTGACGGGGGTGCCGGGCGGCATCATTTGCAGCTTTTGAAAGCCGTCGACCATCACCTGCTCGCCCGCCTTGAGGCCGCCGAGCACCACCCACTCTGATCCTTTTGAAGTGCCAATTTGGATGTTGCGCGGCGTCACTTTGCCCTCGGCATCGACTATCAGCACCGAGTTGCCTTGCGCACTGCGCGTCACCGCTTGCTGGGGCAGGGTGATGGCGTTGCTTGCCTGGGCTTGCTCTAGTTGCACGCGCACGTACAGGCCTGGCAGCAAGTCGCCTTGGGGGTTAGGCACCTCGGCGCGCAGCAAAATTTGGCCGGTGGTGGGGTCTACCGTCAGGTCAGAAAACAGCAGGCGCCCCGGATGGGCGTAGGTGCTGCCGTCTTCCAGCACTACGCGCACGCTGGCTTCGCTGTCGCCACTGGCCTTTTTGAACTGGCCGCTGGCCATGGCTGCGCGCAGCTTCATCACGTCGGCGGCGGACTGGGTGAAGTTGATGTACATCGGGTTGATTTGCTGAATCACCGCCAGTTGCGTGGCTTCGCCTTGGCCGACCAACGCGCCTTCGGTGACCAGCGCGCGGCCAATGCGGCCAGAAATGGGCGCCGTCACACTGGCGTAGTTCAGGTTGATTTGCGCGGTTTGCACGGCTGCTTTGCCCACGGCGACATCGGCCTGGGCTTGCTGGTGTGCGGCCACGGCGTTGGCGTATTCCTGTTGGCTGACGGCGTTGGCCGCCACCAAGGGTTCGTAGCGCGTAGCCAATGCAGCGGCTTGGGTTAATTGGGCTTCGGAGCGCGCCAGTGCGGCTTTGGCGCTTTGCAGTGCGGCGGCATACGGCGCCGAATCAATCACAAACAAAGGCTGGCCGACTTTGACATCGCTGCCCTCGCGAAACACGCGCTTTTGCACAATGCCCGCCGAGCGGGCCCGCACCTGCGCTACGCGCGAGGCCTCTAGGCGTCCGGGTAGCTCGGTCAGCAAGCCGACATCGCCCAGTTGCACGGTGACTACGCCGACTTCAGGCGCGGGCCGGGCGGCGCCGGCGGGGCTGGCATCGGCCGCACTTTTGCCGCAGGCAGACAGCAGCAGCGCCGCAGAGACGCAGCCCGCCGCCAAGCTCCAGCGCACACCGGCGCACGACATCAGGGGAAGGGGGGACGGTGCAATTTTTGTATTGCGTAAAGCGGGCATGATTTTCCTTTGGCGGGGGTCAACAGATGCAGTAGGTGCCGCAGACAGCAGAGGCACAGGGCCGACGCGCAGCCACTGAAGGCTTACTTGCTGTAACGATAGGGGAGCTAGTGTCGCAGGAGTATACATACATTCGAGAATGTATGTATAGTTGCCCTATTCCTATTGAAGTGGAGAATTTTCTATGGCCCGACGTACCAAGGCAGACGCCCAAGCGACGCGCGCCGCCCTGTTGGATGCAGCGGAGCAGTTGTTTCAAGCACGTGGCGTGTCACGCACTTCACTCAACGACATTGCCGTGGCGGCGGGTACTACGCGCGGCGCTATCTACTGGCATTTCAAGGACAAGGCTGATTTGTTCAACGCCATGATGGATCGCGTCACCCTGCCGCTGGAGCAGACTTTGAATCTGACGCAGGTGGAGTGCTCTAGCGATCCGGTGGCCGATATTCGCCACGCCATGCTGGAAGCGCTGCGCCTGATCGCCACCGACGCACAAACGCGCCGCGTGCTCTACATCGCCACGCACCAAGTGGAATACACCGAAGAATTGGGCGACGTGCAAAAGCGCCGCTTGGCGGTGCATGGCGAATGTGTCGAGCGCAACTGCCGCAGCTTGGCGCAGGCCTTTGCCCGCCAAGGCATCGCCCCGCCGGTGCCGCTAGAGTGCGCGGCGCACGGTTTGCAGGCGCTGGTGGAAGGACTGGTGCAGCGCTGGCTGTTTGACGCCCAAGCGTTTGACCTGTTGCACACCGGTCGCAGCGTGATCGATGTGTACCTGCGCGGTTTGGGGCTGCGCAGCCAGCTTGGCCTTGGGTAAACTGGCCACCTTGATTTGTTTGTACCGTGACCTGCGCCATGCCCTCTTTGCCGCCGCCGACCCCACCGACCCAGCACCCGCCGCGCCCTGCCCATTCTGAGGGGCCGCGCAGCCATTGGTTGCTGGCCGGCATCATGGCCGCCGTGGCCTCTTTGGTGGCCGCTTGCAAGTCGCCGCCCGAGTCGCCGCAAACCGACGCCCACGGGCCGGGAGCCGATCAGAGCGCCGATGTGGCGACCTCAGCGCCTTCGAGCGCCGCCACGCCACTGGAATACCGCAAAGACGCGGCGGCCCATTTGTACAGCTTGAACGCCAAGCGCATTTACCAAGGCAAATTGCCGCCGGCGCTGTATGCCATTGGTGTGCTGCAAGTCGATCTGGACCGCCGTGGCCGCGTCACCCGCTTGCAGTGGATGCGCGCGCCGCAGCACGCCCCAGAAGTTATCGCTGAAATTGAGCGCACCGTGCGCGCCGCAGCGCCGTTTCCGGTGCCGACGCGCCTAGGGCGCGTGACTTACACCGAAACTTGGCTGTGGGACAAACAAGGCCAGTTCCAGCTTGACACCCTGACCGAAGGCCAGTTGTAAGCGCTTGGCGCGCTGCCACGTCAGTGATTAAGCCCCGTCCCAGCGGCGCAGCACCAAGCTGGCGTTGGTGCCACCAAAACCAAAGCTGTTTGACAGCGCGGTGCGGATCGGCTTGTCCACCGTCTCGCGCACCAGTGGCATCCCTTCGGCGGCGGGTTCGAGCGTTTCGACGTTGACCGAGCCGGCAATAAAGCCTTGTTGCAGCATCAGCAAACAGTAAATAGCTTCTTGCACGCCGGTCGCGCCCAGCGAGTGGCCGGTCAGCGACTTGGTCGAAGAAAACGGCGGAATCGCCTCGCCAAACACTGCGCGGATGGCGCGCAGCTCGGGCACGTCGCCCACGGGCGTCGAGGTGCCGTGGGTGTTGATGTAGTCGATGGGCGCGTCCAGCCCGGCAATGGCTTGGCGCATACAGGCAATGGCGCCGTCGCCCGAGGGCGCAACCATGTCCGCGCCGTCAGAGGTTGCGCCAAAGCCAATCACTTCGCCCAAGATGGTGGCGCCGCGCGCCAAGGCGTGCTCCAAGCTCTCCAGCACCACCGCGCCGCCGCCGCCCGACAGCACAAAGCCGTCGCGGTGGGCGTCGTAGGGGCGGGACGCCTTTTCGGGCGTCTCGTTGTAGGCGCTGGACATCGCGCCCATCGCGTCAAACAGCAAGCCCATGCCCCAAGTGACCTCTTCGCCGCCGCCGGCAAACATCACGTCTTGCATGCCCCACGCAATTTGCTGCGCCGCCGCACCAATGCAGTGCGCTGAAGTGGAGCAAGCCGAGGTGATGGAGTAGTTGATGCCCTTGATGGCAAAGTTGGTCGACAGACAGGCCGACACGGTCGAGCTCATGCAGCGCGTGACTTGGTACGGCCCAACGCGGCGAATGCCCTTGGCGCGCAAGATGTCAGCGGCCTCAATTTGGTTGGCCGGCGAGCCGCCGCCCGAGCCCATGATGAGACCGGTGCGCGGGTGCGAGACCTGCTCGGGCGTCAAGCCCGCAGACGCAATCGCATCGGCCAGCGCCACGTGGGCGTAGGCGGCAGCGTCGCCCATAAAGCGCAGTTGCTTGCGGTCGATGCGCTCTTCAAGGTTGATTTGCGGCACGCCGGCGACGCGGCTGCGCATGCCCAGCTCGGCAAACTCAGGCATGGCGCTAATGCCAGAAATGCCTTCGCGCAGCGATGTAGTGACGCTGGCGTTGTCATTGCCAATGCACGAAACAATGCCGGTTCCGGTGATAACTACCCGCTTCATGCTGCAACTCCTGAGGCCACTACCCCTTCTTTCTCTTCTCTCTTGAACAAGCCAACGCGCAAATCGTTGGCCACGTAGATTTCTTTGCCGTCGGCCAACAAGCGCGCATCGCCAATGGCCATGGCCAGCTTGCGTTTAATCACGCGCTTGATGTCGATTTCGTAGACCACTTGCTTGACGTCGGGGCCGACTTCGCCGGTGAACTTGACCTCGCCTGCACCCAAAGCGCGGCCTTTGCCGGGCAGTTGCAGCCACGTCAGATAAAAACCGATCAGCTGCCACATGGCGTCTAGCCCCAAGCAGCCCGGCATGACTGGATCGCCTTGAAAATGGCAGGCAAAAAACCACAAATCGGGCTTCACGTCGAGTTCGGCGCGGATTTTGCCCAAGCCATAAGCACCGCCATCGCCGTCGATGTGCGTAATGCGGTCAAACATCAGCATGGGCGGCAGCGGCAAGCGCCCGCTGTCGGGGCCGAACAATTTGCCCTCACCAGAGGCAATCAGTTGTTCGTAAGAGAAAGAATCTGCCATTTTCAGTTGTGCTCCAGAACAGCGGCGCAGCCGCATCGCGGGGGGTTTCAGTGTGGCTGGTTGGCGCCGGTGCGCGAACCCTCAACGCACGTCCGGCAATACTGCCGTGCCCATGCCTGCAAACGCCCTATTATCAAGGCACTGCGGCTAACGGTCTTTATGGGCGCTGCCAGCGAGCGCAAATCACCGCCGGCAAAACTGCCAATAGCGTGTTTTTTGTGTGGTCTTTGGCGTTAATAAACGGCAATAGGGCGCAACAAGGGCCCAGTACAACGCAATAGGGCGCCATAAACAGTAAGGACGGCGTTTTTAGCAGTTTTTTAAAGATACCAGCGCTCTGAGACAATTGCCGCCATGAGCACCTCCTTCCCCCCCCTCACCAACGATACCTTCCTGCGCGCCTGCCGGCGCCAGGCCACTGATTACACGCCTTTGTGGCTGATGCGCCAGGCTGGTCGCTATTTGCCCGAATACAAGGCAACGCGCGCTAAAGCCGGCAGTTTCATGGGCTTGGCCACCAATGTCGATTACGCCACTGAAGTGACGCTGCAGCCACTAGAGCGCTTTGCGCTGGATGCCGCCATCTTATTTAGCGACATCCTCACCGTGCCTGACGCCATGGGCCTGGGGTTGACGTTCGCTGAGGGCGAAGGCCCGCGCTTTGCCCAATCGATTCGCACCGAAGCCGATGTGGCCGCGTTGTGCGTGCCCGATATGGACAAGCTGCGCTACGTGTTTGACGCCGTCACCAGCATCCGCCGCGCCTTGAATGGCCGCGTGCCGTTGATTGGTTTTTCGGGCAGCCCGTGGACGCTGGCGTGCTACATGGTCGAGGGCAAAGGCTCGCAAGACTATCGGCACGTCAAAACCCTGATGTACGCGCGCCCCGACCTGATGCGCCGCATTCTGGCCGTGAATGCCGACGCCGTGGCGCAGTACTTGAACGCGCAAATCGATGCCGGCGCGCAAGCGGTGATGATTTTTGACAGCTGGGGCGGCGTGCTGGCCGATGGCGCGTTCCAAGAGTTCAGCTTGGCCTACACCAGCCGCGTTCTGGCGCAATTGAAGCGCACCGGGCCCGACGGCCAAGACGTGCCGCGCTTGGTGTTCACCAAAGGCGGCGCGCTGTGGCTAGAAGACATGCAGCCGCTGGACTGCGAAGTGCTCGGTCTGGACTGGACGGCCAACTTAGGCCGCGCGCGCGCCCAAGTCGGCGGCGAAGTCGGCGGCCCCGGCAAAGCGCTGCAGGGCAATATCGACCCCAACGTGCTGTTTGCCCCACCCGCGCACATCGAGCAGCAAGTGGCCCGCGTGCTGAACAGCTTTGGCCAGCCGCACACCGACCGCAGCACCACCGGGCCAACGCACATCTTTAACCTCGGCCACGGCATCAGCCAGTTCACGCCGCCTGAGCACGTGCAAGCGCTGGTCGACGCCGTACACAGCCAATCGCGCGCCATGCGCCAAAGCTGAACGACTGACAGGCTTGTGCGCGCCGGTGGCACCGGCGCGACAGTGGCTCGCCGCCGTAAGTGATTGATTTATATAGCTGACGGCGGCTGCCATTTTGCTGGGCAAACTGTTGCAGCCCGCGTGTTTGCAGGCTTTGCGGCCCAGTCAAGGGTAGATATCCACAGAGTTATCCACAGAAATTCTGGATAGTAGGTAAAAACCCAAGAAAATCAAGCACTTGCGCTGTTATGGCGCGTCGCGGCGCTGGTTTTGGCTGGCGCACTACCACAAATCAAGGCTGACAAAGCCCTTGACAGCTGCAATAACTGCGACTTATGCACAAAAAAAGAGGAGCGACGCTGCCCCCCGATACGCCCTATTCCCGACGACAGTGGTTTGGTCGCTATCAAAAAAGAAATTGATTTATAAGGGTTTTTTGCTGTTGTGCGGGTAAACCCTGATGTTGGCCCGCCAGCGCTTTTTTAGCTCTGTACCCGCCTTGCGCGCAGGATGTCAACAAAGTTATCCACAGAAACAGCGTCTGCGGCGCTGTTTGCCCCGGATGCGGGCGGCGCGCTGCGTTAGTCTGGTATTTTTTGGCTCCTTCACTGCGCGGGAATCCCGTTTTGTCGACACCTCTTTCTGACCCTCACCCCGGCCCGACCTGCGCTGCCTCTGCCCCCGCTAGCGCGCCTTTGGGCACTTTGGGCACCTTGGTGCAGGTTGCCGTGCAAACGCCGGCCCACAGCGGCATGGGCGCGCTGTTGAGTTATGCCAGTGAGCGGGCACTTGCGCCGGGCACGCTGGTGCGCGTGCCGCTGGGCGCGCGCGAGGTGCTGGGCGTGGTCTGGGAGGGCGAGGCGGCGCCGCTGCCGGCGGGCAAAAGCGTGCGCGCCATCGCCGGCGTGTTGGACGGCATTGCGCCGCTGGATGGGCACTGGCGCCGCTTGGTGGCGTTTGCCGCGCGCTATTACCAGCGCAGCTTGGGCGAAGTGGCGCTGGCCGCCCTGCCGCCGCAGCTGCGCGACCTGAGCCCGGCGCAACTGGCGCGCCGCCTGCGCCGCCCGGCCACTGCGCATACCGGTGCCGATGCTTCTTCTTTGATAGCACTTAGCGCAGAGCAGGAAAGGGCTAGAGGCCTAATTGATACAAATTCTGGCCCATTCTTGCTGTTTGGCAGCACCGGCAGCGGCAAAACCGAGGTCTATTTGCGCTGCGTGCAGGCCGCGCTGGACGCCGAACCCGTCAACGCCATCGCCCCGCAGGCGCTGGTGATGGTGCCGGAGATCAATCTGACGCCGCAGTTGCAAGAGCGCTTCACCGCCCGCTTTGGCGCCGCCAACGTGGTCTCGCTGCACAGCGGCATGACCGACGCGCAGCGCCTGAAAAACTGGTTGGCGGCGCACAGCGGCGCGGCGCGCATCGTGCTGGGTACGCGCTTGGCGGTGTTTGCGTCGATGCCGGGGCTGAAACTTATCGTCGTCGATGAAGAGCACGACGCCAGCTATAAGCAGCAAGAGGGCGCGCGCTACTCGGCGCGCGACTTGGCCATTTGGCGCGGGCGCGAGCAGCACGCCAAAGTCATCCTCGGCTCGGCCACGCCGTCGCTGGAGAGCTGGCACGCCAGCCGTCCCGCCACCGACGGCGACCCCGGCGGGCGCTACCTGCGCCTGCACATGCCCAGCCGCATTGCCTCGGGCGACAACGCCGGCAGCCTGCCGGTGCTGCGCGTGGTCAACATGCACCACCAGCCCCGGCGCACGGTGTTTTCAGCGCCGCTGCTGGCCGCCCTGCAAGAGCGCGTCGAGCGCGGCGAGCAGTGCATGGTGCTGCTCAACCGCCGTGGCTACTCTCCCGTGCTGCACTGCGCCGATTGCGACTGGAAAAGCGACTGCCCGCACTGCAGCGCGCACCAAGTGTTTCACCGCATCGACCGCACGCTGCGCTGCCACCACTGCGGCTACACCGTGCGCGTGCCGCGCGCTTGTCCGGGCTGCGGCAGTCCCGACATCACCGCCATCGGCCAAGGCACCGAGCAGCTCGAAGAGCAACTCACACACCTGCTGACGGGCGTGCTGCGCCCCGACGGCCAGCCGGTCAAAGTGGCCCGCATCGACGCCGACACCACCAAGCTGAAGGGTGCGCTGCAAAGCCAACTGGCGCAGGTGCATTCGGGCGAAACAGATGTGCTGATTGGCACGCAAATGGTTGCCAAAGGGCACGACTTTCGCCGCATCACGCTGGTGGCGGCGGTGCAGCCGGACGGCGCGCTGTTTTCCAGCGACTTTCGCGCGCCCGAGCGGCTGTTTGCGCTGCTGCTGCAAGCCAGCGGCCGCGCCGGGCGCGACGCGCAGTACGTGGCCGCCCAAGGCAGCCGCAGTGAAATGTGGCTGCAAACGGGCTACCCTGAGCACGCCATCGTCGCCGCGCTGCGCCAGCACGACTACCCGGCCTTTGCCGCGCAGCAACTGCAAGAGCGCCGCGATGCTGCCATGCCGCCGTTTGCCTTTCAGGCACTGGTGCGGGCCGACGCGCGCACGCAAGAAGC
>JAGNSH010000009.1:0-9023 GCA_017988165.1 Giesbergeria sp.
ACCAAGCGCTGCGCCGGTTGCGCCGTCTCGGGCTGCAGCGTGATGCCGTGCGCCGCCAGCAGCTCTGCCAGCGGCAGCTCGGCGCTGCTGTGAACCCACGCCTCCAATTCGGCGTCGAACGAGCGGCCCGACAGCGCTTGCAGCACCGCGCGCAGGTCGCTTTCGGCCATGGGGCCGCCGCCGCAGCGCTGCCACAGCGCGCGCATCACGTCGTCCAGCGTGCTGCGGCCTTCGCGGCGCAGTGTTAAATCAAGGCACAGGGCGACCAGCGCGCCCTTGCTGTAGTAGCTGATGGTGGCGTTGGGCGTGTTCTCGTCCATGCGATAAAACTTCACCCACGCGTCAAAACTGGCTTGGGCCACGCTTTGCACGTGGCGGCCCGGCGCTTGCAGCACTTGGTTGACGCTTTTGGTCAGCAGCTTGAGGTAGGCCGCCTCGTCCAGCAGGCCGGCGCGGCGCAGCAGCAAGTCGTCGTAATAGCTGGTGAAGCCTTCAAAAAACCACAGCAGCTCGGTGTAGTTTTCTTGGCGGTAGTCGTAGCGCGCAAATTCGCTGGGGCGCAGGCGCTTGACGTTCCAAGCGTGAAAGTATTCGTGGCTGATCAGGCCCAGCAGTGTGGTGTAGCCGTCGTTGGTCTGCGGCGCGTTGGTGCGCGGCAAATCGCTGCGGGCGCAAATTAAGGCGGTCGAGTTGCGGTGCTCCAGCCCGCCGTAGCCGTCGTGAACGGCGTTGAGCATGAACAGGTAGCTGTCAAACGGCGGCTTGCCCTCGCCGTGCCACAGCGCTATGGCGGTTTCGCAAATTTTGCGGGCATCGGCCAGCAGGCGTTGGCCGTCAAACGACGGCGCAGCGCCGGCGACGATGAAGCGGTGCGCCACGCCAGCGGCGTCGAAGCTGGCGCTCCAAAAGTCGCCCATTTCGACCGGGCAATCGACCAGTTCGTCGTAGTCAGCGGCTTGGTAGCGGCCAAAGCCGGTCGCATCAATATTTATAGGAAAAAGGCCTGTAGCGCAATGCCAGCCTGCGGTTGCAGCTATCTTTTCAGGAGCAACGATGTCGATGCTGCAAGGCTGCTCGGCCATGCCTTCGACCGCCAAGCACAGGCTGGTGCCGTTAAAAAAGCCGCGCGTGGCATCCAAGCTGGCGGTGCGCACCGACGGGTCGTTGGCGTACACCTCGTACTGCACTTGCAGCGGCTGCGCACTGTCGCAAGCCACTTGCCAGCGCTGTTTGTCGTGCTGGCGCACGGGCACGCTGGTGCCGCCTTGGCTGGCGCGCAGTTGTTGCAGGTTTTTGGCGAACTCGCGCACCAAGTAGCTGCCCGGAATCCACACCGGCAGCGACAGCGCTTGCAACGGCTGCGGCGCCGCCACGGTGAGCGTGACGCGAAACAAGTGCGCGTGCAGGTCGGCAATTTCTACGCGGTAGTGGATGGCGGCAGCGGCTGTGGCGAGGGTGGGCATGGCGTGCAAAGCGGCGGTCGGCAAATCAGCGGGCGCTGGCGGCGTCGGTCAGGCGTTTTTCTAAATCTGCCGCTGCAATCGCACCGGGCACGCGGCTGCCGTCACTGAGGATCAGCGTCGGTGTGCCGGTGATTTTGTGTTTTTTGCCAAAGGCCAGATTGCGCTGCAGCGCAGCGGTGTCGCAGCTGGCGCTGGCGGGGGTTTTGTCGCGCAACATCCAGTCGTCCCACGCGGCAGTGCGGTCTTTGGCGCACCAGACGTTATTGGATTTTTCTGCCGAATCGGGGCTCAAGATGGGGTAGAGAAACGTGTGAACGGTGACGTTGTCGATTTTTTGCAGGTCGCGCTCAAAGCGCTTGCAATAGCCGCAGTTGGGGTCAGCAAACACCACCAGCTGGCGCTTGCCATCGCCGCGCACGGTGACAAAAGCATCCTTCAGAGGCAGTGCGCTGAAGTCCACCGCACTGAGTTTGGCAATGCGGTCTTCAGTCAGATTGCGCCGCGCCTTGGTGTCGATCAGCTCGCCTTGGATTAAAAAATTGCCTTTGGCGTCTGTGTAGAACACATCGGTGCCGGTGCGCACTTCGTACAGCCCAGTCATGGGCGTGGTGCGCACTTCGTCGATTTTTTCTAGCTGCGGAATGCGCTCGGCCAGGGTTTTACGGATGGCGCTTTCTTGCGCAGAGGCGGACAAAGCCAAGCCCAAAGCGGCGGCGGCGAGCAGGGAAGGAATCAGTTTCATGGGCATTCGGTGTCGTGTGAAAAAGGCGAAAAATTTAGGTTTTCTAGGGCGATAGGAACGCTCCAAGGAGCGCTTTACGGTCTTTAGCTCTAGTGCGACCCCATGGCGCGGCGGGCAATCCAGTCTTTCAGCGGGCCGCTGTGTTCAAAACTTGTCATGCCCCAGTTGCGCAGCATTTGCCACGGGTTTTCGGGGCGCGAAAACAATTGCTGCAAGCCATCGGTGGTCAGCCCCATCGGCAAGATGGCGGCTTTGCGTTGGCGCTCGTATTGGCGCAGCAAGCGCATATCGCCCACACTGCGCCAGCTGCTGCGCTCGCGCAAAATGTGCGCCAGCGCCTGCACGTCGCCCAGCCCCAAGTTCAGCCCTTGTCCGGCTAAGGGGTGGACGTTGTGCGCCGCGTCTCCCGCCAGCAGCCAACTGCCGCCGCCCTGCTGCGGCGCCAAAGCACCGCACCATTGGCGGGCCTGTGCCAGTTGCAGCGGCCAGGTAGCGCGCTCGCTGCTCAGGCACAAGCTGCCCAAGGCGCCATGGCTGGCGGCTTCTAGGCGCTGTGCAAAAGCCTCGGCGTCCAGCGCCAGCAACTCGGGCACTTGATCCGGAGGGACTGACCAGACCACGGCGACAGAGTTCCCCTGTGCCCCGCCCAAGGGCAGAAAAGCCAAGATGCTGCCCTGCGAAAACCACTGCCGCGCCGTCTGGCCGTGCGGCTGCTCGCACACCAGGCGCGTGGCAATGGCGTGCTGCGGGTAGGGCGTGATGTCAAAGTCCACCCCCCACTCGGCGCGGGTGCGGCTGGCGCGGCCTTCGCAAACTGCCGTCAGCGTGGCCGCCACCGGGGCGCTGACCAGTTCGACCTGCGGCTGGTAGCGCAGCGCCTCGGTCAAGCGTGCCTCCAGCGCCGGTACATCAACAATCCACGTCAACGCCGAGACGCCTTGCGCAGCGGCATCAAAACGCACGCTGGCGCCTTGGTCGCCCCAGACCTGCATCTGCGTGATGGCGGTGGCATGGGCCTCGTCGGGCCAACTGCGCAGCGATTGGAGCACTTGGCGCGAAGCAGTGTTAAGCGCATAAGCACGCACGTCCGCACCGGGCGGGGCAAGGGCAGAGGGCGGCGGCGCGACCAGCGCCACGCGCAGCCGCTCGCGCGCGAGCAACAGGGCCAAGGTGCGACCGACAACGCCGGCCCCGCGGATACAGACATCAAAGGTGTGCGGCATGGCGGCATTGTAGGAGGGCGTTTTGGCCGCTGGCGCCAGCGGCCTAAAATGCCGGGTTTGTCTCCCGAAACCTAGAAAGCCCTGCCATGAGCCTCCAATGCGGCATCGTGGGCCTGCCCAACGTCGGCAAGTCCACCCTTTTCAACGCGCTGACCAAGGCCGGCATTGCCGCCGAAAACTACCCCTTCTGCACCATCGAACCGAACACCGGCGTGGTCGAAGTGCCCGATCCGCGCCTGCAGCAACTCGCTGAAATCATCACCCCCGAGCGCATCGTGCCGGCGATTGTCGAGTTCGTCGACATTGCTGGCCTCGTGGCCGGTGCCAGCACCGGCGAGGGCTTGGGCAACAAATTTTTGGCCCATATCCGCGAAACCGACGCTACGGTGAACGTGGTGCGCTGCTTTGAAGACGACAACGTGATCCACGTCGCTGGCAAGGTCGATCCGATCTCGGACATCGAAGTCATCCAAACCGAGCTGTGTTTGGCCGACTTGGCCACGGTCGAAAAAGCGCTGCACCGCCACACCAAAACCGCCCGCTCCGGCGACAAAGACGCCATCAAACTGGTGGCTTTGCTAGAAAAATGCCAAGCTGCGCTGAACGAAAACATTCCAGTGCGCGCACTGGAGTTCAACAAAGAAGACCTGCCGCTGGTCAAGCAGTTCTCGCTGATCACTGCCAAGCCAGCGATGTTTGTCGCCAACGTGGCCGAAGACGGTTTTGAGAACAACCCGTTTCTTGACCGCTTGCGCGAATACGCCGACAAGCAAGGCGCGCCGGTAGTGGCCATCTGCGCCAAAATTGAAGCCGAACTGAGCGAAATGGACGACGAGGACAAAAAAATGTTCTTGGCAGAAATCGGCCAAAGCGAGCCCGGCCTAGACCGCTTGATCCGCGCCGCCTACAAGCTGCTGGGCCTGCAAACCTACTTCACCGCTGGCGTCAAAGAAGTGCGCGCTTGGACTATCCATGTCGGTGACACCGGCCCGCAAGCGGCTGGCGTCATCCACGGCGACTTTGAGCGCGGCTTCATTCGCGCCCAAACCATTGCCTTTGATGACTTTATCCAGTTCAAAGGCGAACAAGGTGCCAAAGACGCCGGCAAGATGCGCGCTGAAGGCAAAGAGTACGTGGTCAAGGATGGCGACGTGCTGAACTTCTTGTTTAACGTCTGACTTCTAAAAGCCACTCACGCCACCTGCGCCAGCGCCGCCCCCAGCTCGGGGTAGCGAAACACAAAGCCCGCCTCTTGAGCGCGGCGCGGTTGTAGGCGTTGGCCGCCCAACAGCAAGACCGACATTTCGCCCAGCGCCAAGCGCAGCGCCCACGCTGGCGCGGGCAAGATGGCTGGGCGGTGCAGGGCGCGGGCCAGTGCTTGGGTGAATTCGGCGTTGGTTGCCAGCCCCGGCGCGCAGGCGTTGAAGACGCCGCTGCACTCGGGGTGTTGCAGCAAAAAATCAATCAGCGCAACCTCGTCTTGCAGGGCAATCCACGGCATCCACTGCTGGCCACTGCCCAAGCGCCCGCCCAGCCCCAGCTTGAACGGCAGGCGCAGCTTGGCCAGCATGCCGCCGCTGGGCGAGAGCACCGGCGCGGTGCGCAGCAGCACCACGCGCACGCCCCATTGCCGGGCGCGTTCGGCTTCTTTTTCCCACGCGCTGCACAGTTGGCTGCCAAAGTCGGCGGGCCCGCTGGGGCTGGCTTCGTCCAGCAACACATCACCTTGGTTGCCGTACCAGCCAACGGCAGAGCCTGAAATCAGCACCGGCGCCGGCGTGGCTTGCCGGGTCAGCCAATCGACCAGCGTGCGCGTCAGGTCGATGCGACTGCGCCACAGCAGCTGGCGGCGGGCCGGGCTCCAGCGGCCATCGGCAATCGGTGCGCCAGCCAAATTGACCACCGCGTCCAGCGCCAAGTCAGCGGGCAGCTCTTCTAGCGTGGCCACGCCACGTGCGCCACTGCACAGCGCCGCCACCGTCTCTGGGCGGCGGCTGCAGACCCACAGTTGGTGGCCTTGTGCTTGCCAGTGTTGGCACAGCGCCCGGCCAATCAGGCCGGTGCCGCCAGTCAAAAGGATGCGCATGGTGTGTTCTCCAAAGGGGTGTCGACAGCAAAGTTTGTCCACGCTGGGGCTGCATCGCCCGGCAAAGGCTTTGGTGCCGCGCAATGCACAGAGATTAAAAATTAAAAAAGATAGCTACGAGCGCTTACTACATAAGGGCTAGAGGCTATTTTGTCTCATATCCTTAAATTACCGCCCGACCAACAGGCACGGCGCGGTGTGCGGCGACTTTATGATGGATTTTTCGGCGCACTTCACTGGTTCATGACTTCAACTACCTTTACCGCCACGATTGCCAAGACCTCTGCGGCGGCGGCTGTTGCCGCTTCAGCCAACACGGCGCTGACCACCACTGCCGCCGTCCAGCGTTTGGCGCAACTGTACGAAAGCCTCTCGCCCGAGCTGCTGCCCCAGCTGGCGCAGTGCTATGCCAGCGGCGCACGCTTTAAAGACCCGTTCAACGACCTGCAAGGCGCACCGGCCATCGTGCGGGTGTTTGAGCATATGTTTGCCGCCATGGAGCAGCCGCGCTTTATCGTCACCCAGCGCATCGTGCAGGGCGACCAGGCGTTTTTGGTGTGGGAGTTTTACTTTCGCCTGCGCCATAAGCGCCTGCGCAGCGAGCAGTTCATTCGCGGCGCCACACATTTGCAATTGAACGCACAAGGCTTGGTGGTGCTGCACCGCGACTACTGGGACGCAGCCGAGGAGTGGTACGAAAAATTCCCGGTGCTTGGCATCTTGATGCGCTGGCTGCGCCGCCAAGTCAGTACGCCGCAGGCCCATAAACGTGCATAAACGTGCATAAACGCCCATAAACGCAAAAAATAAGCACAAAAAAGCGCGCAAGCCTGTCGGCTGCGCGCTAGAGGGTTGGGTTGGCGTGGCGTGGCGTTGGCCTAACTAAAAGGCTCAGGCGTATTCGACCAGCGTCTTTTTCATCTTCTTCATGGCGGCCGACTCAATTTGGCGGATGCGCTCGGCGCTGACGCCGTAGACCGCCGCCAGCTCGTGCAGCGTCATGCCGCCCGAGCCGTCGTCGTTGACCTTGAGCCAGCGCTCTTCGACGATGCGCCGGCTGCGCTCGTCCAAGTTCGACAAGGCCGTAGCAATGCCGTCGGACGACAGCACGTCGCGCTGGCGCGATTCAATCATGGCGGTCGGCTCGTCGCCGGCGTCAGACAAGTAAGCGATCGGGCCAAAGGCCAGCTCGCCGTCGTCCGACGGTGCCGGGTCCAGCAGCACATCACCGCCCGACATACGCATTTCCATCTCGATGACTTCTTCGCGCTTGACGTTGAGCTTGTCGGCCATCAGGCCAATTTCTTGCTCGGACAGCGTGCTGCGGTGCGTGTCGCTGTCGGCAGCGCCGGCTTGAAAGCGCTGCTTCATCGAGCGCAAGTTGAAAAACAGTTTGCGCTGCGCCTTGGTGGTGGCCACTTTGACCATGCGCCAGTTTTTCAGGATGTATTCGTGGATCTCGGCCTTGATCCAGTGCATGGCGTAGCTGACCAAACGCACACCTTGGTCGGGGTCAAAGCGCTTGACGGCTTTCATCAGGCCGATGTTGCCCTCTTGGATCAGGTCGCCGTGCGGCAGGCCGTAGCCCAAGTATTGGCGCGAGATAGACACCACCAAACGCAGGTGAGACATCACCAGCCGTCCAGCAGCGTCAAGGCTGTTGTTGGCGCGCAGCTCGCGGGCGGCGCTTTGCTCTTCGTCGAGCGTCAACAACGGCAGTCGGTTGATGGCAGAAATGTAGGCATCCAGATTCCCCAGCGGCGGCACCAGCGTCCAAGGATTGGCTGCTGCCAGAGCGGTTGTCGCGGATCCAGCTTGAATAGTCATTCAGGATTCCTTTCCTCTAAGTCTTCATATTAGCACTCTGTTGGAGAGACTGCTAACGGTATGGTTCCCACCGACTTGTCAGAAAAAATCCCGTCCCCATGTAGTCTGGTTAAGCGGTGTTTTGGCCTCTAGCCCTTATGGGTCAAGCGCTATTAGCTATCAAAAAGTGATTGGCCGGCGCTGTCCGCCTGCGCTTTGGCCTGCGCGGCGGCAAAACCAAAGCGCATCAAGGTGCGCTGGCGCGCGGCGGCGTGCTCGACCACCGGCGCGGGGTAATCCACGCCGAGCTGCACACCGGCAGCGGCCAGCACCACCGCACTGGCCGTTGCGGGGGCGTGCAGGTATTTGTCCGGCAAGCGCGCCAGCTCGGGCACATAGCGGCGAATGAAGCGCCCTTCGGGGTCAAATTTTTGCGACTGCGTCGTCGGGTTGAAGATGCGAAACCACGGCTGGGCGTCGCACCCGGTGGACGCCGCCCACTGCCAGCCGCCGTTGTTGGCGGCTAGGTCGTAGTCGTTCAGGTGCTGGGCAAAAAAGCGCTCGCCCCAGCGCCAGTCGATGCCAAGGTCTTTGGTCAAAAACGACGCCACCACCATGCGCAGGCGGTTGTGCATATAGCCCGTTTGCAGCAGTTGGCGCAGGGCGGCGTCCACCAGCGGGTAGCCGGTGCGCGCCTCGCACCACGCGGCCCACAGCTGGGGAGCGTCGTCCCACACAAGATGGTCGTAGGCGGGTTTGAATGCGTGCGTGACGACGTGCGGGTGGTGCCACAAAACCATGTGATAGAAGTCGCGCCAGACCAATTCAGACAGCCACGTGGCGGCGCCTTCGTTGCCTTGCTGGCCCAGTCCGTGCGCTAGCGCCGCAACTTCGCGGATGGACACGGTGCCAAAGCGCAAATGCACCGACAAATAAGACACGCCCTTGCGCGCCGGAAAATCGCGCGCCGTGCGGTAGTCGCCAATGCGGGTGGCAAAGTCGGCCAGCAGCTGGCGGGCGCCGTGCGTGCCGGTGGGAATTGGCAGTTGCGCCAAGTTGCTGGGCGTAAAGCCCAGCGCGGCCAGTGGCAGCAGGGTTTCGCCCGCCGGCTTGGGCGCAAAGCGGGCGGCGTATTTGTCTATCGGATACGGCTTCAGCTGGAACGCATCCACGCGCTTGAGCCACGCCGTGCGGTAGGGCGTGAACACGCTGAACGGCGTGCCGGCTTGGGTCAGCACCTCGTTTTGCTCCAGCACCACTTGGTCTTTGAAGTCTGCCCAGCCAATGCCGTGCGCCGCCAGTTGCGCAGCCACCGCAGCATCGCGGGCGATGGCGTCCGGCTCGTAATCGCGGTTGGCATAAACGTGCGACACGCCCAGCGAGACGGCCAGTTGCACGATGTGCTGCACCGCACTGCCGTGGCGCACCAGCATGCCGCTGCCCGCGCCGCCGCCGGCGTGCGAGAGGTCGTTCAGCGCGCCGTCCAGCGCTTGCAAACTGGCGTGGATAAAGTCCACGCGCCGGTCGCAGCGCGTGGGCAGGGCGTCCAAGATGTCGGTGTCAAAAATGAAGGCGCAGTGGACGCGCTCAGCAGAGCGCAGCGCGTAGTGCAAGGCGGCGTGGTCGTGGCAGCGCAGGTCGCGGCGAAACCAGACAAGCGCGGCAGTCATGGCAAAGGCTCAGGCTCAGGCTCAGGCTCAGGC
>JAGNSH010000009.1:9123-25604 GCA_017988165.1 Giesbergeria sp.
AGGCTCAGGCTCAGGCTCAGGCTCAGGCGCGGATACAGCGCAGCTTTGCAAGGTGCGGCACAGCGCCTCAATCTGCGCTGCGGGCACTGCACGCGCAAAGAACCAGCCCTGAAAAACATCACAGCCCTGCGCTTCGAGAAAGCGCACTTGCGCTTCTTCTTCGACGCCCTCGGCCACCACCTCCAGCCCCAGCGTGTGCGCCAGCGCAATCACGGCGCACACCAGCGCCGCGTCTTGCTGGCTGTGCAATACGGTGCAGATAAAGCTGCGGTCAAGCTTGATGCGACTGATGGGCAGTTGCTTTAAGTAGGTCAGCGACGAATGCCCAGCGCCAAAGTCGTCCAGCGTGACGCCCACGCCCAAGAACTTCAAGCGTGTCAGCAGCAACTGCGCCTGCGCCGGGTCGAGCATGGCGTCGGCCTCGATGATTTCCACATCCAGCAGGCCGTGCGGCACGGCGTGGCGCTGCAATTGTTCTTGCACTAGGTCGGCCAAATGCGGCTGGCGCAGTTGCTGCGCCGACAGGTTGATGCTGATGCGCAGCGGCATTCCTTGCTGCGCCCAGGCGGCCGCTTGGCGGCAGGCCGTCTCTAACACCCACGCGCCCAGCGGCAAAATCAGGCCCGAGGCTTCGGCGACCGGAATAAAACGCTGGGGCTCGACGCAGCCCAGCTCAGCATCACTCCAGCGCAGCAAGGCTTCGACGCCGACGATGCGGCCAGAAATCATGTCGATTTGCGGCTGGTAATGCAGCGCCAGCGCTTGGCTGTCGATGGCCTGCTTGAGCCGGTCGTGCAGCAGATTTTTTTCGGCCATTTTTTCGCCCATCGACGCCTCGTAAGCGGCCACTTGGCCGCGCCCGGCGTCTTTGGCGTGGTACATGGCAATGTCGGCGTAGCGCAGCAGCGTGGCGGCGTCCTCGGTGTCTTCGGGCAGGCTGGCCATGCCAATGCTGGCGCACAAATTGACGTTAAAGCCGTTGATCTGGCACGGCTGGCCCAGCACGCTGAGCAGCTTTTCGGCCACTTGGCGCGCATCGCACGGCTGGGTCAGGTGCGTCAGCAGCACGGTGAATTCGTCACCGCCTAGGCGCGCCAAAGTGTCGGAAGCGCGCAGGCAGCCTTTAAGGCGGCGGGCGACTTCTTGCAGCGCTTGGTCGCCAGCGGCGTGGCCGTAGCTGTCGTTGATGATTTTGAAGTCGTCCAAGTCAATCAACAGCATCGTCATGGGCCGGCCATGGCGGGCCGACTCGGCGGCGCGCTGCTCAAGGCACTGGTTGAACTGCCAGCGGTTAAGCAGGCCTGTCAGCGTGTCGTGCGTGGCTTGGTAATGGATGTGCGACTGCAAGCGGCGCATTTCAGAAACATCGCGCACAAAAGCGATGGCTGTGCCGTTGCCGGCATCGCAGTGGCCCAGCGCAATATCGACCGGCACGGTGGTGCCGTCGGGGCGCGTTAGCCACAAATGCTGGCCGGTGCCCATGGAGCGCTGGGAGGGCTGCAAAAAATAGCTGCGCATATGTTCAGCGTGCTTTTCGCGCAACTGGGGCGGCAAAAAAATGCTGACCGACTGCCCGCGCAACTGGTCGACGCGGTAACCCGACAAGGTGGCCATAGTCTCGTTGACCACCAAAATAATGCCCTCACCATCGACCAACACGATGCCATCGGGCGCTGCGCCCATGGCTGCCCGCACTAAGAGGTCGTCGGTCGTATCGATCTCGGGGCCAAGCGCAGGGCCAGGCGCGGGGGGGTGCTGTTGCATGGTGAGAACTTTCGTGGGTTGGGCCGGTAGCCACTTTCAGGCGCTATCAGACGCTCTCAAGCGCCTTCTTTGAGCAGCGTGCGCACGTCTTGGGTCAGCGCCTCGGCGCCGCTGCCGTAGCGGTGGTAGATGCGCAAGCGCCCTTGTGGGTCGTACACGTAGCTGCCTGCCGAGTGATCCATGGTGTAGCTGGTTGGCGTAGTGCCATCGACCTTTTTGTAATAGATTTTGAAGTTTTTGGTCAGCGCGGGCAGTTCTTCGGGTGTCGGGCGCAGCGCCAAAAAACCGGGGTCAAAGTTGGCCATATAGGCTTTGAGCATCTCCAGCGTGTCGCGCTCGGGGTCGACGCTGATAAAAATGCCCTGCAAACGATCGCCGTCTGCGCCCAGCTCTTGCTTGACCTGCGCCAGCTCTTGCATCGAGGTCGGGCACACGTCGGGGCACTGGGTAAAGCCAAAAAAGACTATCACCACCTTGCCCTGAAAATCTTTGATGCTGCGCCGCTGGCCGTTGTGGTCGGTCAAAGAAAAGTCGCGCGCGTAGTCAGCGCCGGTGATGTTGACGCCGCGAAATTCGACCGCGCTTTCAGAACAAGCAGTCAAAACGGCTGTAGCGCTTATGGACAGTGCGCTTATAGCTATCAATTGCAGAGCATTTCTTTTCAGCATAAAACCTCTCAGGAAAGTAGGAAAGTCAGCCGTTTGCCAAGCTACTGGGCTCAGGGCTGCGATTTTTGCCGCCGACCGTCGCGCAGCATGGTGCGCATATCGTGCAGCGAGACGGCGCTGTGCTGGCCCACCGGCACGCGCGGCGTGGGTTTGAAGGCGTGGCCGTAGATGATTTCAAAGGTCACGGACAAACGCCCGCCTTGCGCGGGGTCAGCCAAGCGCTCGGTCAGCGCTTGCAGCAAGCGGGCGTGCCAGGCGCGTCCGCGCAAAGCGCCAAAGCGCTGCGGGTGCAGATTGACGCCCAGCCCGCGCAGCTCTTGCAACAGGCGCGGCGCGTCGGCAAAGGTCAAGGTGATGCGCTCCATGTCCATCACCGGCTCGGCAAAACCGGCCTGCACCAACATATCGCCCCAGTCGTGCATATCGGTAAACGCATGGCCCGGTGCCGGCCAGCCCCACTCGGCGTACAGCGTGTGCAACTCGCGCAAGGTGTCGGGGCCAAGGCAGGAGAACATCACATGGCCATCGACGGCCAAAGCGCGCTGCCACTGGGCAAACAGCGCTTGCGGGTCGGCGGCCATGTGCAGGCCCATGTTGGCCCACAGCATTTGCACTGCGCCTTCAGGGGGCTGCTCAAACTGGGTGGCGGCGCCCGTCCAACGCGCCGCGCGCCACCACGGCGTGGCCAGCGCCTGCGCAGCGCGCGGCTGGTGCTGCGGCGCGGTTTCGGTGACAAAGCATTGGGCATCGGGGTAGCGCTGGCGCAGCAAGGCGTGGCCTTCTAAGCCGCCGCGCACCGCATCCCAGTGGCACCACGCAGTCGGGGCGGCGCGAATCCACTGCAAACGCGCCTCCATGCGCCGCGCCACTTCTTCGTGCAGCCAAGGGGCGGGCGCTGGCGCGCTGGCGTGCCAGCGGGCCGCGGCAACAGGGTCAATCGTGGGAGGACGCTCGGAGGACATAGCAGCAGCAGATCAGAATAAAAGAGAAGAAACGGCGCAACAAGAGCCTCGTATATTGGACACCAACATATGCCATACGCTGATACCACCCATGTTCTCTAGGCTATCGAGCGGCTGGCGCCGCTGGACGCAGCATTGGCCCAGCCAGTGCGCGGTCTGCCACGCTTGGCCAGCGCAGCGCATTTGCCCCGCCTGCGCCGCGCGTTTTGCGCCGCCGCAGCCGCGCTGCTGTACCTGCGCCATGCCTTGGCCTAAAGCAAGCACCACGGGCGGCGCACCCACGCAATGCAGCGCCTGCCTGCACCAGCCGCCGCCACTGGACGCCTGCATTGCCGCCGTTAGCTATGGCTATCCGTGGAGCCGGGCGATTGCGCAGTTCAAATTTCAGGGCGACTGCGGTTGGGCGGGTGCTTTGGCGGCGCTGCTGCAAGGCGCGCCGCAAGCAGCAGCGGCGTTGGCTGCGGCCCATTGGGTGCTGCCCATTCCCCTGTCGCGCCAGCGCCTGCAACAGCGCGGTTTTAACCAAGCGCTGCTGCTGGCGCGGCAATGGGCACCGGACAAAACCCGCGCCGATCTGCTGCTGCGCATTCGCCACCACACCGCGCAAAGCCAACTGCAGCGCGCCCAGCGCCTGAGCAATCTGAGCGGCGCTTTTGCTATTGAGCCGCTGCACCAGGCGCAATTGCACGGCGCGCGGGTGGTGCTGGTTGATGACGTGATGACCACTGGCGCCACGCTGCACAGCGCCGCCGTGGCGCTGCGCCAAGCCGGCGCGGCGCACATCACCGCCGTGGTGGTGGCGCGCACCGAGCGCTAACTGCGCCGTACACTAGCGCGCTTTTTTCACCGCAGTGCGTTAGCCGCGCGCCACAAATCCATGTTCAACATCGTTCTGGTAGAGCCTGAGATTCCCCCCAACACCGGCAACGTGATCCGCTTGGCCGCCAACACCGGCTGCGCGCTGCACTTGATAGAGCCGCTGGGCTTTTCAATGCAAGACCGGCTGATGCGCCGCGCCGGGCTGGACTACCACGAGTACACGCGCGTACTGCGCCACGTCGGCTGGACGGCCTTTTTGCGCGACCTGCAGCCCGACCCGGCGCGGATGTTTGCCCTGACCACCCACGCCAGTGGCTTGCTGCACGAGGCGCAGTTTCTGCCCGGTGATTGGTTTGTGTTTGGTGCCGAAACCCGTGGCCTGCCGCCGGTGCTGCGCGAGAGCTTTGCCCCAGCCCAGCGCCTGCGCCTGCCGATGCTGGCCGGTCAGCGCAGCCTGAACCTGTCCAACGCCGTGGCGGTGACGGTGTTTGAGGCGTGGCGGCAAAATGGCTTTGCCAGCCCTAAAATATAAGCCAAAACTGGCTCTAGCCCTTTAGATACAAGCGCTTACAGCTATCATTTTAATAGTTAACGTGTGCCGCGCTGCACAAAAAACAAACCCGCGCCGACCGCCATCAGCAGACCGCCAAAGACGCGGTTTTGCGATCGCATGGCACGCGGACTCGACAGCAAGCGGCGCAGCGCACTGGCGCTGGCGGCGTAGCTGTGCATCACCACCAGATCGACCGCCACCATGGTGGCCGCCACAATCGCCAGTTGCAGCGCCAGCGGGCGCTCTTGCGACAAAAACTGCGGCAGCACCGCGACCATAAAAATGATGCCTTTGGGGTTGGTGGCGTTGGTCAAAAAACCCGTGGCACAGCGCTTTTGCCAACTGCCCGCATCGGCACCGGTAGCGGCACTGACCGCCGCGCCCGGCGCAGCCACCACCTCTGACGGCGCCGCAGCCGCAGCCGAGGCCGAGCGCCACTGCGCAAAGCCGACATAAATCAAGTAGCACGCGCCCAGCACCTTCACGGCGTTGAACGCCACCTCTGACGCCAGCAGCAGCGAGCCAACGCCAGCACCGGCCACCAGCAAAATCAGCAGCAGGCCCAGTTGCAAACCCACAATGGTGGCGCTGGCCTTGCGCACGCCAAACGACAGCCCGTGGCTCATCGACAGCACCGCGCCCGAGCCGGGCGAGATAGCAATCACGCAGGTGGCGGCGACAAACGTCAGCCAAGTATGCAAATCCATGGGGCACATCTTCAGTCAAAAAACGGGGATTGAGTTTAACCATGCGCCGCCATAACCCGTTGCAGGTGCGTGCTACGCTTGCCCAAATGTTCCATCCCTCCCAAGCCGATGTGCGGCGCTTTTTTTGCGCCGTCCACGCCAAAACCCAAGCCGGCGCCCCTATGGAGGCCATCGAAACGCTGGCCAGCCTGTGGATTGCCGAGCACCCCGAATACCACACCGACCTGTCGGACGTCGACGCCGCCCTGGCGCGCAACTACGACGCCACGCCCGACAAGACCAACCCGTTTTTGCACCTGTCGATGCACCTGTCGATCAGCGAGCAATGCAGCATTGACCAGCCGCGCGGCATTCGCCAAGCGGTCGAGCTGCTGGCCAAACGGCTCGATGACGGCCTGCACGACGCCCACCACGCCACCATGGAATGCTTGGGCGAAATGCTGTGGAACAGCCAACAATCGGGCCGCCCGCCCGATGGCGACGCCTACATTGCCGCCGTGCAGCGGCGCGCCACGCGCGATTGAGGCGCGCCGCGTGGCTTAGTCGCCGCGCCTACACGGCTGCCAGCGTTTGCGCAGACAATCTGCGCCAGCGTCTGCATCAACTGTGGCCAAAATTTATCGCTGTCTCACCCCTTCATTGCCATCCATTGCCATCCATTGCCATGAAATTTCAAGGTTCTCAAAATTACGTCGCCACGCAAGACTTGATGCTGGCCGTCAACGCCGCCATCACCTTGCAGCGCCCACTGCTGGTCAAGGGCGAGCCGGGCACCGGCAAAACCATGCTGGCCGAAGAAGTGGCGCTGGCGCTCGATATGCCGCTGCTGCAGTGGCACATCAAATCCACCACCAAAGCGCAGCAAGGCTTGTATGAGTACGACGCCGTCAGCCGCCTGCGCGACAGCCAGCTGGGCGGCTTGGATGGCAACGAAAAGGTCAAAGACATTCGCAACTACATCGTCCAAGGCGTGCTGTGGCAGGCCTTCACCGCCGAGCGCCCGGTGGCGCTGCTGATTGACGAAATCGACAAAGCCGACATTGAATTCCCGAACGACTTGCTGCGCGAAATTGACCGCATGGAGTTTTACTGCTACGAGACGCGCGAGCTGATCAAGGCCAAGCACCGCCCGCTGGTGTTCATCACCTCGAACAACGAAAAAGAACTGCCCGACGCCTTTTTGCGCCGCTGCTTTTTCCACTTCATCAAATTCCCTGAAGCCGAGACCATGCGCCGCATCGTCGATGTGCATTTTCCGACGCTCAAAGCCGACTTGCTGGCGGTGGCGATGAAGACGTTTTACGACGTGCGCCACCTGCCCGGCCTGAAAAAGAAGCCCTCAACCAGCGAGCTGCTGGACTGGCTGAAATTGCTGGTGGCCGAAGACATCCCCATCGAAGCACTGCAAAGCGCCGACAACAAAGTCGCCGTGCCGCCGCTGATTGGCGCGCTGCTGAAAAACGAGCAAGACGTGAGCCTGTTTGAAAAGCTGGTACTGATGAACCAGCGCAACCGCTGAGGGGCCGGCAAACCCATGGATACACAATCCGTATATTGCAAAACCGAGGAGTGCGAAATGACCACCGCCGCCGTCTTCATGTCAGGCAACAGCCAAGCCGTGCGCCTGCCCAAGCAGTTTCAGTTGCAATCGAAACGGGTACACATTGAGCGGCGCGGCAATGAACTGGTGCTGCGCGAGCTGCCATTGACCATGGCGGATTTCATCGACCAACTGCCCGTCGTGGCCGATTGGCCTGATGCGGGTGATGAAGGCCCGGCAGAGCCGATTCAGGGCTGGTGATTGCACATGGCCCGCCAGCGCCCTCGCTACCTGATAGATACCAACATCTGGAGCGCCTTGATTCGGCGCTCCAACCCTGTGGTGGTAGAGCGTTTCCTGTCCTTAAAGCCTGAGCAGCTGGTTCTGTCTCCCATCGTGCTGGGTGAACTGGAAGTGGGGTATTACAAGGGCGACCGCACGCCCAAGCGGCGCCAGGTGCTGGAACATATCACCGCCAACACGCCGTTGCTGGCGCTGAATGGCGCTGTCTCTGCCACCTACGCCCGCATTCGGGCTGAACTGGAACAAGCGGGCACACCGATTGGCCCCAATGACACCTGGATTGCTGCCGAGGCTGTTTATCACCAACTGGTGCTGGTGACGGACAACACGCGCGAATTTGCACGGGTGCCGGGCCTGCTACTGGAAAACTGGACCAAAAGCCATGCTGATTGACTTCTTCTACACCCTGCGCGCCGCCAAACTGCCGGTGTCGGTGCGCGAATACCTGACGCTGCTCGAAGCGCTCGAAGCTGGCGTGGTCGGCCCCAATTCAGGCGACGCGTGGAGCTTGGACGATTTTTATCACTTGGGCCGCACGGTGCTGGTCAAAGACGAGAAGCACTACGACAAGTTTGACCGCGCCTTTGCCGCCTACTTCAAAGGCGTCGAGTTGCTGGCCGACTTCACCAAAGAAGTGCCCGCCGACTGGCTGCGCAAAATTTTGGAGAAAGAACTCACGCCCGAGCAAAAAGCCGCGATTGAAAGCATGGGCTGGGATGAGCTGATGGAGACGCTCAAAAAGCGCCTCGAAGAACAAAAAGAACGCCACGAGGGCGGCAGCAAATGGATTGGCACCGGCGGCACCAGCCCGTTTGGCCACGGTGGCTACAACCCGCGCGGTGTGCGCATTGGCGGCGCCAGCAAGAACAAAAGCGCCGTCAAGGTGTGGGAGCAGCGCGCTTACCGCGACTACGACGACTCGCAAGAGCTGGGCACACGCAACATCAAAGTGGCGCTGCGCCGACTGCGCAAATTTGCCCGCCAAGGCAATGAGCTAGAACTTGATTTACCCGACACCATCCGCGCCACCGCCGCCAATGCCGGTTGGCTGGACATCAAGATGATTCCCGAGCGCCACAACAACGTCAAAGTGCTGTTGTTGATGGATGTCGGCGGCACCATGGACGAGCATATCCAGCGCATCGAAGAGCTGTTCAGCGCGGTCAAAACCGAGTTCAAGCACCTGGAGTTTTATTACTTTCACAACTGCGTGTACGACTTTGTCTGGAAGAACAACCACCGCCGTTTTGCCGAAAAATTTGCCACCTGGGACATCCTGCACAAGTACAACAAAGACTACAAACTGATCTTTGTTGGCGACGCCACCATGAGCCCGTATGAAATTTTGCAGCCCGGCGGCAGCGTCGAATACAACAACCCCGAAGCCGGCGCCGAATGGCTGCAACGCCTGACGCACAAGTTTCCGAACTTTGCGTGGATCAACCCCGAGCCGCAAGGCGTGTGGCAGTACCGCCAGAGCATTGCCATCGTTGAGCAGCTGATGTCGGGGCGGATGTTTCCGCTGACGCTCAAGGGACTGGAAGACGCCATGCGAATGCTGTCGAAATAGGCCATGGCGGTGCGCTCACTTTGGTCACTTTGGTCTGCCCTGCTGCTGGCAGCTTTGCTGGGCTTGTCAGGCTGCAGTCTGCTGCCGCCGTCGCTGGGCGGCCCCGGCAAAGCGCCCGAGGTGACCGGCGTACCCGAAGATGCGCCGCTGGCGTTCACGCTGGACGTGCAGGCCCCCAAAGACATCGCCCAATATCTGACCAAAAACATGGAATTGCAGCGCTTTCGCCGCTTTCCGGGCTTGCAAGCGCGCGAGCTGTCGCGCTTGCTGGGCGCCGCCGATGACAACGCGCGCGAGTTGTTGGGCACGCTGGGCTACTTCAGCCCCAGCTTGACGCTGGAGATGATTGAGACACCAGAGACGCCAGAGGCGCCCGAGACCGAGGCGCCACGGCGCATCGTGCTGACGGTCGAGCCGGGGCCACAAACGCAGATTGCCAGCGTCGATATCAGCGTCAACAGCCCTGATGGCGAGGCAACCGAAGGCGCCTTACAGCGCACGCGGGTAGAGCGGCAATGGCCGCTGATGCCCGGCCAAGCCTTTAGCCAATCGGGCTGGGACGACGCCAAAGGCCAAGGCCTGCGCACGCTGCGCCAGCGCCGCTACCCGACAGCGCGCATTGCCAGCAGCCGCGCCGAGGTCGATGCCGATCAGCACCGCGCGGCGCTGGCGGTGGACTACGACACCGGCCCGACCTACCGCTTTGGCCCGCTGCAAGTCCAGGTCAGCGAGGACGCTGAAGGCAGCGCGCGCTACGACAGCGACGGCGCACGCCGTTTGGCCCGCCTGCCCACCGGCGCGGTGTACAGCGAAGTGCAAATGCTCGACGCACAGCAGCGCTTGGCCAGCAGCGGCTATTACGACGCGGTGTTTTTGATGTTGGACACCGAAGGCACCCACCCCGAAGCCGCCCCAGTGACAGCGCAGGTACGCGAGGCGGCATTGCAAAAGTGGGTGTTTGGTGCCGGTGTCTCCACCGACAGCGGCGCGCGCCTGAGCATTGACCACATCCATAACCGCCTGCCGCTGCTGGGCTGGCGCGCGGTCAGCAAACTGCAACTGGACCGCAAAAATAAGCTGCTCAGCAGCGACTGGATGGCGCTGCCCGATGAGCGCGGCTGGCGCTGGTTTGCCGGCGCGCAAATGCAGCGCGAAACCACCGGCAGCTACGAAGTCAACAGCGCGCGCCTGCGCAGTGGCCGCGCACAAACCGGCACCCGCATCGACCGGGCGATGTATTTGCAATACGACTACGCCAGCAACCAAGGCGTCAATGCCCCGCCGTCCAGCAGCGCCCTGAGCGCCAACTACAGCTGGACTGGGCGCTACTTCAACAGCCCCAGCAACCCAACGCGCGGCTTTGGTTTGGCCGTCGAGCTGGGCTTGGGGGCCACGCTGACGCCCCAGCGCGACCCGTTTGTCCGCACCACGGCGCGCTGGCTGCACTTTGTGCCGCTGGGCAAGGTGGCGCTAGAGGGCGACACCGGCAGCACTGCGCGCGACAGCCGCTTGGCGCTGCGCGCCGAAGGCGGCGCCGTGCTGGCGCGTGATGGCGCACAAATCCCAGTCACGCAGTTGTTTTTGACCGGTGGCGACACCACGGTGCGCGGCTACGGCTACCGCCAAATTGGTGCGCGCACCCAAGATAAATTGATTTATGGCGGGCGCTACTTGGCCGTGGGCAGCATCGAGTGGCAGCGCCCTATCGCCCTGCGCGGCAACACCACCGATTGGGAAAGCACGGTGTTTGCCGATGCCGGCGCCGTCGCCGACCGGGTGGGCGACTTGACGCCGCAACTGGGCATTGGCGCTGGGGTGCGCTGGCGCAGCCCGGTCGGGCCGTTGCAGGCAGATGTGGCCTATGGCTTTAAGTCGCAGGGCGTGCGCCTGCATTTGCGCTTGGGATTTAACTTTTAACCATGGCCACCCGCTCTCCCACGCCGCCCGACGCCGGTGCCGACACCTTTGCCGCTGCTGCTGGCGGCCCGCCCACGGTCAACCCCTATGCCGCCGCCTCGGCCCGCCACCAGCCAGCGCCGCCCAAGCGCTCGCGCGGCTGGCGCGCCATCAAAGCGCTGCTGATGTTGCTGTTGCTGGCGGCGCTGCTGCTGGCAGCGGGCGCTTGGGTGTGGTCAGGGCGCAGTACCTCACTGGCGACCACGCTAGAGCAGCTGGTGCGCCGCTTGCCGGCATTGCAGCAGCTAGAAACGCGTGACGTCAGCGGATCGCTGCGCGGTGGTGGCCAGATTGGCTGGCTGCGCTGGAGCAGTCCCACCATGGTGGTCGAAGTGACCAACGCCCGCATTGGCTGGAGCCTGGCGCCGCTGCTACAGCGCAACGTGCGGCTGGGTGAAGTCCACGCCGACCGGGTACGCATCAGCACCACCCCCGACCCCGACGCGCCGCCCACCGAGCCGCTGCAGTCGCTGGATCTGCCAGTCAGCATCAACGTGCCGTTCAGCATCGATGCCATCGAATGGGTCGGCCCGCCGCTGGTCGAAGCGCGTGGACTGTCGGGCCGCTACCAATACGACCGCGTGCAGCACCGCTTACAGCTAGACGGCGTCGATTTGGCCCAGGGCCACTACCGCCTAGCCGCCACGCTGCAAGCACAAGCGCCGATGGCACTGCAAGCGACCTTAGACGGGCAAGTGCGCACCGTGACGCCGGGCAGCGAACAGCCGCTGGAGCTGTCAGCCCACGCCAGCATCAGCGGCACGCTGGCTACTGAAGCCGCACGTTTGCAAGTGCTGGCGCAATTGCGCCCACCGGTGCTTGAAACTGCCGATACGGATACCGCTACCGACACCACTAACACCATGCAGGCCGACCTGCGCGCCGACCTAGCACCGTGGGCGCCGCAGCCCGTGCTGCAAGCCAGCGCCGAAGTGGGCGCGCTGAATTTGGCGGCGCTGTGGCCCCAAGCGCCGACCACCGCACTGCAAGGCAGCGTGCAAGCCGGCCCGCAGGGCGCTGGCTGGCACATCAGCAGCCAATTGCGCAACGACCTGCCCGGCCCGTGGGACAAGGGCCGTTTACCAGTCAGCGCCATCGACGCCCAGGCCGATTACGACGGCGTGCAGTGGCGCGTGCCGCAGGCCCAAGTGAGCGTGGGCAACGGCCACATCAGCGCCCAAGGCGTCTACACCGTGGCCAGCAGCGCATTAGAAGGCTCGGCCCAAGTGCAAGCGCTGAATTTGTCAGCAGTGCATACCCAGCTGGATGCAACGCCGATCAACGGCCAGTTGCAGGCGCAAATGGACGATGGCAGCGTGCGCTTTAACGCCGACCTGCGCGCCGCCGGCCGCGCACCGGCGGGTGCTAAAACTGCGCTGCGCATCCAAAGCGTGCGTGCCAAAGGCCAATGGAAGGCGCCGCTGCTGAGCTTGCAGCAATTGGACGTGGACGCTGTGCAAGCGCAGTTGCGCGGCGAAAACATCGACATCACCGTGGGCGACGCCTTGGCCGTGCGCGGCCAAATTGCCTTGAGCGTGCCCGGCGCCAGCGTGCGCAGCAAAGGCCAGTTGGAGCAAGCCAACGGCGCGGGCGAATTGCAATGGGATCTGACCTCTGCCGAGCGCGTGCAGGCGTGGCTAGCGTCTGTGCCCGGCTTGTCTGGCGCCTTGCAGGGCCACAGCCTGCAAGGCCAAGCGCATTTAGCGGCGCGCTGGCGCGGCGGCTTGCGCAGCCTGCAGCAGCAACTGCACAGCGCCAGTGGCGCAGCCCCTGTCACCCCCACCACCACAGCAACGCGCGGCGACACCCCGTTCACGCTACAAGCCACGCTGACCACGGCGCAGCTGAATATCGCTTTGCCACCTGCGCCAGACAAAACCGCCACCACCACTGTGCAGATCAGCCGCTTCAAGGCCGAGCTGTCCGGCGCACTGACCCAAGCCACGCTGGCGTTGCAGGGCCAGGCCCATGTCGGCACGCAGCACATCAAGGTCGATACCACCGTCAGCGGCGGTCTGGCAGCGGCGGGCAAAGCGGCGGCGCAGTGGCGCGCCAGCGTGGCGGCACTGCAATTGCAGTGGCAAGACGCAGCGCGCCCCGGCACTTGGGCGCTGCACCTTGAAGAGCCGCTGGCCGTCAGCGCCCGCACCCACAGCAGCACAGTGATCGAAGCCAGCGCCGGTCAAGCGCGCCTGAGCGGGCCAGTGCCCGGCGCCGCCACGCTGCGCTGGCAGCCGCTGCGTTTGCTGTCATCGGCCCAAGGCGCAGTACAGCTGCAAACCCAAGGCGAGTTGATCGGCCTGCCCATGGCGTGGGTCGATGCCTTTACGCCGCCCGGAGAAAAACCCGCTCTGGCGGCAATGGGCTTGGCGGGCGACTTGCTGTTCAACGCCCGCTGGCAAGTCAACGCCGGCGAAACCCTGCGCGCCAGCGCCGTGCTGGAGCGCGCCAGTGGCGAAATGCGCCTGCTGATAGGCGAAGCCGCCACAGTCACCAAAGTCAGCAGCAGCGGCAGCCAGCCCAAAGCCAGCACCACGACCAGCGCCAGCACCAGCGCCCTAGCGGCCAGCGGGCTGTCAGCCGGCGTGCGCCAAGCGCGGCTGCAATTGAGCGCCGAAGGCAACCAACTGCAAGCCAAGCTGTTGTGGGACAGCGAACGCGCCGGCCGCATCGAAGCCCAAGCCAACAGCACGCTGACACGCCAAGGCAGCGGCTGGAACTGGTCGCCCGATACCCCCATCACCGCCCAGATGCGCGCCCATATGCCAGATATGGCCCTGTGGTCGGTGCTGGCGCCGCCCGGCTGGCGCATCCATGGCACGCTGGATGCCGACGTGGCGCTGACCGGCAGCCTGAATGCGCCGCAGTGGCAAGGCACCCTCGGCGCAGACAGCATCACCGTGCAGTCGCTGCTGGACGGCGTGGATTTGAAAGACGGGCGCCTGCGCGCGGCCCTGCGCGGCAACCGCATCGACATCACCGAACTGAGCCTGCAAGGCGGCAAAGGCAGCCAAGCGCGCATCGTGGGCTACAGCGGCAACCTGACACCGGCGCCGCAAGACGGCGGCAGTCTGCAAGGCAGCGGCACGCTGCGCTGGGGCCAGCGCAAGGCCGGCAAGGACGCTGGCGCCTCTGGTGACTCTGGTGACTCCGGTGTTGCGCTGGACTTCACCGCGCAACTGCGTGCGCTGCAAGTGCAGGTGCGCGCCGACCGCCAGGCCAGCGTCTCTGGCACGCTGCGCGCCGCTCTGCAAGACGGCCAAGTCACCGTGCGCGGCGACCTGAAAGTCGACCGCGCCACCATCATCTTGCCCGAGGCCTCGGCGCCGCAATTGGGCGACGACGTGGTGGTGCGCTCCGCCGCCATCGACCGCGCCAACGCCGAAAAAGCCCAGCAAGCGGGCCAAAGCGCCGCCCGCGCCCAAACCGCCAAAGCGCCAGACATTGCCGTGGCACTGAACTTGGGGCGGGACTTTGCCCTGCAAGGCGCAGGCATCACCACCCGGCTAGAGGGCACGCTGGAGGTGCGCGGCAGTAGCGCCCCCGGTGGCCCGCCGCGCATCACCGGCGAGGTGCGCACCGTGCAAGGGCGCTACCGCGCTTGGGGCCAAGCGCTGAACGTCGAAACCGGCATTGCCCGCTTTAACGGCCCATACAACAACCCCTCGCTCGACATCTTGGCGATTCGCCCCAACATCAGCGTGCGCGCGGGCGTCAAAGTCACTGGCAGCGCCCATGCGCCGCGCGTGCGTTTGTACTCCGACCCCGATTTGCCGGACGCAGAAAAACTGTCGTGGGTCATCACCGGCCGCAGCACCGCCGCCGGTGGCGCTGAGGCGGCACTGCTGCAACAAGCCGCGCTGGCACTGCTGGGTGGCCAAGGCAGCGGTAGCGGCAATACCGCGCAGCGCTTGGGGCTGGATGAAATCGGCTTCAAAGGCCCCAACGGCAACGACGCCAGCGGCGCCGCCATCACGCTGGGCAAGCGCTTATCCAGTGAGCTGTACGTCACCTACGAGCAAAGCCTGTCTGGCGCCATTGGCGCGATTTACATCTTCTACGACCTGTCCAAACGCCTGACCCTGCGCGGCCAAACCGGCACGCAAAGCGCGGTGGACATCATTTACACGGTGGACAAGGATTAGGCCGTTTGGCCCCAACTGCCCAAAAACCCGGCCCTTACAATAGCCGGCGCTGCTCGCCGTAGTTCAACGGATAGAACGGGCCCCTCCTAAGGGTCAGATCGGGGTTCGATTCCCTGCGGCGAGGCCAAGCCACACCAGCGCGCTGGCGGCTTGAAAATACCAGTCAAAACAGCCTCTAGCCCAATAAATACGTGCGCTAGCAGCTATCAAATAAAAAGCAGCCTAGGCTGCTTTTTATTTGCTGCACCGCGACCACCACAACATACCCGAGCGGATGCGGGAGCTGCGGAAATAGTGAAGAAAACCGGCTGTAACGCTTATCTGATAAGCGCTGACAGCTATTTTTTTATGAGCGAATTTTTCCTGATGTGCGTTTCGATGGGATGGATTGGCGCTTCAAGATTAATGCCACTCCGACCCCTATTATTTGCTGTAATTTGGTGCCAAAACAGCCTCTAGCCCTTTAGATACATGCGCTAGTAGCTATCAAATAAATAGTAACTGCTGGCACTCTTACCTACACTTACAGCTTGTATTCCGTAGCGTTACGCGATACAGTCGGCCGGTGATTAAATCATTCCGTCACAAAGGGCTGCAAGCCTTTTACGAGTGCGGCACCAAGGCCGGGATTCAAGCTGCCCATGCGCCCAAGCTGGCGCGGCAACTGGCTCGACTCGAACAGGCGCAAGCGCCCCAAGATATGAACCTGCCCGGCTGGAGCCTGCATTCGCTGCACGGCAACTTGAGCGGGCATTGGTCGGTGTCGGTGAATGGTAATTGGCGCATGACATTCACGTTTGAAGGCGTGGATGCGGTGCTGGTGGACTATCAGGACTACCACTGAAAAGGAGAAGCAACGATGGCACGTATGTTCACCCCCCCACACCCCGGCCTGACGCTGCGCGATGACGTATTGCCCGCGCTGGGGTTGACGGTGACGCAGGCTGCCCAGCAATTGGACGTGTCGCGCGTGACGCTATCGCGCGTGCTGAATGGCCGCGCTGCTATATCGCCAGAAATGGCCCTGCGCATCGAGGCATGGCTGGGCGTGGAGCGCGGCGGAGATGCCCGCGTTTGGATGGCCGAGCAAAGCGCCTTCGATATGTGGCAGGCTGCCGAGCGATTCAAGGCCACGCCGATGCAGGTTCAACCAGCGCCAGCCATGGCAGCGTGATGGGGCAGCAGCGCCAGCGCCTGGCAACAAAAAAGCAGCCGAAGCTGCTTTTTTATGAGTTGCTCAATGCATCACCCGTAGGTTGGGTTGTACCCAACCCAACGGGTTTTCAGACTTTTAGTGGCGGAAGTGGCGCACACCCGTGAACACCATGGCCACGCCGCGCTCGTTGGCGGCGTCAATCACTTCCTGGTCGCGCATCGAGCCGCCGGGCTGGATGACGCAGGTGGCGCCTGCGTCCACCACCACATCAAGGCCGTCGCGGAAGGGGAAGAAGGCATCGCTGGCCACGGCGGTGCCTTGCAGCGACAGGCTGGCGT
>JAGNSH010000076.1 GCA_017988165.1 Giesbergeria sp.
GCCAATGGTGCTGGCGTCGATGGTGCCGTAGAGTCTTACCGCCTCGGGCGAGGTGGCAAAGGTGTTGATGAGTGGTGACAAGTCGCCCCCGGCGTCGTTGACTTTGTCGGCCCAGTGGCGCAGGCCGGCGGGGTCGGCGGGGCGTTGGTAGAAGGCGATGTAGATTTTTTGAATCTGGTCAAAGTAAGCGGCAGCAGCCATGGTGTCTCCTTACTGAGTGAACGGGGGGGGGAAGTGGGGCATAGCGGCGCAGGGCGCACAGCGGTGGGCTGTAGCGCACCGAGCGGCCGCTGCGGTGCTAAAAATGTCAGCAACAGTTAATGGGTGTGACCATACACACGCCGCTCGGAGAAACCTTGCCAAAGCTTGCCAAGTGGCTGCGGCGCGATGAAGCGGTGGCTGGGGCGCAAAAACAGGTTAATGCACGAGTACCGACAGGCACAGTTGGTAGCCCACACCGCGCAAGGCGCGGATCGGCATGGGGGGCGCGCCGTGGTCGAGCAATTTTTTGCGCAGGCGCGAGATCAGCACTTCCAGCTGGGCCTTGCCTAACTCATCGACTGGCTTGTCGAGTTTTTCCAGTGCCTGCCAGTGGGCCAGCGTGTTCTCGGGTGCCAGTGCCAGTGCGTACAGCAGCGCGGCCTCTGCGCTGCGCAGTACCAGTTCGCCTTGCGGGGTGGTGAGCAGCTTGCTGGCCATGTCGAGCGCAAACACGGCGGATTGCTCCACAGGAACCGGGTGCAGGCGCTGCGCCAGCGCCAGAACGGTGGCGCACAGCTCTTCGGGAGCGGTGGGCTTGGTGAGGTAGATGTCGGCGCCGTGTTCGTAGCCAGCCAGTTTGTGCGCCAAGGTGTGGCGCGCCGTGACCATGATGATGCCGATGCGCGGCTGTATTTGGCGTAAGCGTTTGGCCAGACTCAGGCCGTCTTCGCCGGGCAGGTTGAGGTCGAGAATGGCAATGTCGGCGACAAACTGCGCGGGCAATTCGTCCACGGCTTCGGCGCTGGGGATGCCGATGACTTCATAGCCCTGCGCCGCCAGCGTCTCGACGGTGACGTCTAGCAGTGCCAGGTTGTCTTCGACGACCAAGAGCTTTGCCGACATAGCAGGGTTTAAAACGGTAGCCATAGTGAAAAAATCATCATGCCGTTTTGTGGGCGGCATTCAATGCTGCCGCCCAGTTGTTCAGTCAGTGCCTTCACGATGTAGAGGCCCAGTCCAGAGCCGCTGTGTTGGTGGGCGCCAGGGGAGCGGTAGTATTTTTCAAAAACACGTGTCTGCTCTGGCGTACCAGCAGAGCCGATGGCGTTGTCTATCTGTAGGTGCAGGCCATGGCGAGTCTCGCGAGGTTCCACGGCCAGCGTAATTTGCACTATCCCGTTAGGCGGTGAGTATTTGAGGGCGTTGTCGATCAAGTTATTCAGCACGGTGCGCAGCAGCACCGGATCGCTCTGCACGCAAACTGCTGCGGCGTTTTCTGCCACAGCTAAGGTGATGCGGTGTGCTGAAGGTTGTTGGGAGCGTATTTCTCGCAATATGTCGTCGATGCGGCAGGCGACGGGTTGGGGCGGGTCTGCTTGGTCGTCAATTTGGCTCACCATGGCGCATCGATCGACGATAGCGTCAATATCTTGCACGGCCTGCGCAGCATATGCCTGCATACGCGGGGTGGGTGCCGTGGCGCCCAAGCGCATACGAATAATCGACAGCGGTGTTTTTAGCTCATGCGTCAGCATCGATAAAAAATGGCGCTGCTGCTCGCGTTCAGTGCGTTCATGTTGTGTCGTGGCTTTGGCAATTTCGGTCTCTAGCGTGGCTTGATGGAGCTGGGCCTGAATGGTGCGCACGCGCTGCGACAGCATGAACTGCAAAGCCAGCAAAGAGCCAAACGGGCCAAATTGAAAGCTGTAAAGCAGTTGAATTTTTCCCGGAAAAATCCCCATCAGTGTTGGAACGATGGAAAAATTGCCCACCAGACTGAGCAGGTGCGCCAACAATAGAATTTTGCCGTTGCTGTTTTTTTGTTGCCAAAGCTGCCCACTGCGCACGGTACCAATGAGCAGAGTGAGCGAAATCAGAGGAAACAATACCTGCGCGGCTTCTGTATAAAAGCCCACCAAAGTGACAGGCAGGCAAATCAGCACTACAGCAATCTCTATTTGATAAATCCAGCGCATCCATGCAGGGGCACTGTAGATATCAAGCGCCAGCATATAAAAACGGGTGCCAAAGAAAATGAGTCCCAAGACACCCAAGGAGACGCATTGGTTTGCCATGAAGGCGTTGTCGGGGAACAAAAATTCCCCGACCACGCCGTTGACCGTGCTGATGTTGACCAGCGCTGCCGCCATGTAGGCGATGAAGCGCCGGTAGAGTGCTTCATGGCGCCACAGGCCCTGCCATATATTGGCCCCTAGGGCAGCAAGAAACAGGCCGACCAATAGCCCCAGCAAGGCGTATTCGCGCGAAGCTTGCGCCACAAAATGGCTGGGCTCCCAGGCCCTGATGGCCATGACGGAGCTGCTGGAGGTTTGCAGCCGCACATAGGCAGTGCGCGCGCTGGCATCGGCAAACTCCACCTGAAAGACAAAGGCCCGGTACGGATACTCCTTGGCGCTGTGCGGTTGTAAGTCGCCGGTCTGCCGGATTTCAAAAACGCCGTTTTCTTGCGGCTGTGAAAGATAAATTTGTAAATCGTCCAGATACGGTGGATGGATTTCTAAAAATATCTCGCGCTGGCCCTGCTTGTTGGGCGGTGGCGCTTGCAACGTAAAGCGTAGCCAGTGGACTGAGCGCGTAAAGCCAGCAGAAAATCCAGCGGGCGCAGGCTTAAATTGCCCGGCGCGTTCGGGTTGGCTGACGGTTTCTATGCTTTCGCTGCCGTGCGGGTCGGCCAGCACGGCAAGGTCATTGATGGCCCACGCACCAGCGGCATGGCTTGGCGCAATCAGTAGCCAAAAAATGCCCGCCAACAGCGCGAGAAATTTTGACAGCGTGCGTGCGACAACTGGGCTGGACGCCATCAGCGCATCAGGCCGTCAATCGCTCCAGCGCTTCACGGTATTTAGCGGCGGTGTTTTCTATCACCGACTGCGGCAGGCGCGGTGCGGGGGCGGTTTTGTTCCACGGCTTGCCGTTGACCTGCGCTTGCTCCAGCCAGTCGCGCACAAATTGTTTGTCGTAGCTGGGCGGATTTTCGCCGGCGGCCAGCGCTGCGGCGTAGCCTTCTACTGGCCAGTAGCGCGAGCTGTCGGGTGTCAGCACTTCGTCCATCAGCACCAGCGTGCCGTTGGGCGACAGGCCAAATTCAAACTTGGTGTCGGCAATGATCATCCCTTTGGTCAGGGCGATGGCGGCGGCTTCTTGGTAGATGGCAATGCTCAGGTCGCGGATGCGCGTGGCCAAGTCCAGGCCAATCATTTCGACGGTGTGCTCGAAGGTGATGTTCTCGTCGTGCTCACCGGCCTCGGCCTTGGCGGCGGGGGTGTAGATGGGCGCGGGCAGTTTTGCGGCATTGGTCAGGCCAGTGGGCAAAGCCACGCCGCAGACAGCTTGCGACTCTTGGTATTCCTTCCAGCCGCTGCCGGCCAAGTAGCCGCGCACTACGGCTTCGACCGGGATGGGTTTGAGGCGCTGCACCAGCATCGAGCGGCCCTGCACTTGGGGCACCTCTTCGGGCGTCACGGCGCTTTCGGGGGCTTGCCCGGTCAGGTGGTTGGGGCAGATGTGGCCCAGTTTATCGAACCAAAACAGTGCCATTTGCGTCAGCAATTCGCCCTTGCCGGGAATGGGCTCGCCCATGATCACGTCAAACGCCGAGAGCCGGTCGCTGGCCACCATCAGGATGCGGTCGTCGCCCACGGCGTAGTTGTCACGCACCTTACCGCGTGCCAGCAGGGGCAGCGAGGCCAAGGTGGAGGTGTGCAGGGCAGAGGGGCTGGGGTGTGTCATGGCGAAAGAGGTCGTTGCAATCGAAGCGCATGGCGCCGGGAGGGACTATTTTAAGCAGCCAAGGCAGAGGCCCTAGAGCGCAGGCGTCTGCGGCGGTGCTACCCACGCTGGCAATAGGGCATTGCTTTTCGCCATGGGCGCGGGCATAGTGGATCGGCGTTACTAAATGCATCTGGCGTTGCGGTGCTGGATGTGGGTCACGCTTTAGCAGGCCGTCTTGCCGGGCGGTTTTTTTTGCCCTTCTTGACTGCCCTCAAGGCGCTTGTTAAGCGGTGCATAATCCGCCCTTACTGCCATGAACCGACTTGCCTCTATCCTGCCCGTCACGCAAGTGCTTGTGAGCGTTGATGCCACTAGCAAAAAGCGTGCTTTTGAAGAAGCTGGCCTGCTGTTTGAGGGCCTGCGCGGCTTGTCCCGCGCGCTGGTCACCGACAGCTTGTTTGCCCGCGAACGCCTCGGCTCTACCGGCTTGGGCCACGGTGTGGCCATTCCCCATGGCCGCATTAAGGGACTGAAGGCACCGATGGCAGCGGTGTTTCAGCTAGAGCGCCCGATTGGCTTTGACGCCCCGGACGAGCAGCCCGTGGTGCTGTTGATCTTTTTGTTGGTGCCTGAAGCGGCAACGCAAAAACACCTCGAAATCCTCTCTGAAATCGCCGAGCTGCTCAGTGACAGCAGCTTGCGCGAAAAAATCAAAGCCAGCACCAATGCCGATGAGCTGCACGCCATGATTGCTGGCTGGCAGTCCACGCAAATGGCCTGAGCACGCGCTCGGCCTGCTGTGCCCCCACCGTAACTGTGTGGTTGTGCCATGAAACCCAATGCTGTTAGTGCCGATGTTTTGTTTGAGGAATTTCGCCTCTCCCTGCGCTGGGAGTGGTTGGCCGGCCTAGGCGCCTCTGAGCGGCGTTTTGACGAAGTCGCGGTGCGCTCGGCCCGCTCGGGCGCTGACTTGGTCGGCCACCTGAACTACATCCACCCTTATCGGGTGCAAATTTTGGGCGAGCGCGAAATCGCTTATCTGACCAGCGACACCCCCGAGGACTGTCAGCGGCGTATTGCGCGCATCGTGACGCTGGAGCCGCCAGTGTTGATTTTGGCGGAAGGCCAAACCGCCCCCGATGCTTTGCTGTCGATGTGCGAGCGTGCCCAAATTCCGATGTTCGCCACCAAAGAGTCGTCGGCGTTTGTCATCGACGTGCTGCGCGCCTACTTGTCCAAGCACTTTGCCGACCGCATCACCATGCACGGCGTGTTCATGGATATTTTGGGTTTGGGCGTGCTGATTACCGGCGAATCGGGTCTGGGCAAAAGCGAGTTGGGGCTGGAGCTGATCTCGCGCGGCCAAGGTTTGGTGGCCGACGATGCGGTCGATTTGTACCGCATCAACCAAACCACCATCGAGGGCAAATGCCCCGACCTGCTGCAAAACCTGCTGGAAGTGCGCGGCATTGGCCTGCTCGACATCCGCGCCATCTTTGGCGAAACCGCAGTGCGGCGCAAGATGCGCCTCAAGCTCATCGTGCATTTGGTGCGCAAAGAAACCATGGAAAACGAGTACGAGCGGATGCCCTACGAGCCGTTGATGCAAGACGTGCTGGGCGTGCCGGTGCTCAAGGTGGTGATTCAAGTGGTGGTCGGGCGCAACATTGCGGTACTGGTCGAAGCCGCCGTGCGCAACACGGTGCTGCAACTGCGCGGCATCGACACCTACCAAGAATTTGTCGAGCGCCACCGCCGCGCCATGGAGCGCGGTAGTTAGCGCTCAGTGGTTAGCGATTTGCGTGTTTGCTGGTCGGGTTTTTCACGCACTCAGCGCAGTGCCCATACAGCGCCATGGCGTGGTCTTGCACCACCCAGCCTTTGGCTTTGGCAATGGCTTGTTGGCGTTTTTCTATTTCGGGGTCAAAAAACTCTTCAACCTTGGCGCACATGGTGCAGACAAAGTGGTCGTGGTGTTGGCCTTCGTCCAGCTCGTAGATGGCTTTGCCGCTCTCAAAGTTGCTGCGGATCAGCAAACCAGCTTGCTCAAACTGCGTCAGCACGCGGTACACCGTGGCCAAGCCGATGTCTGAGCGCTCCTGCATCAGCACGCGAAACACATCTTCTGCCGTCATGTGGCGCACGGCGCTGGTCTGGAAAATTTCTAAAATTTTCAAGCGCGGCAGCGTGGCCTTAAGTCCGGTGCTTTTGAGTTCGTCGATGTTCTTCATGCCAGTGCCTCTTCGTTCCGCTGTCAGGGTGTTGGTGGCCTACAGGAGGGCTCCTGAGCCTGCCGCTACAATCATTCGATCATATCCCTCCGTCTTTTTCCATGCCCACTCAAGTCCATCGCTGTACCCGTCTGGGACTGATCTTGCTGATTGGCGCTGCGGTGGCTGCTTGCAGCAGCTTTGATAGCACCACCCAGAGCCTCGCCGGCGTGGTCAGCCCCTACAAAATTGATATCGTGCAAGGCAACTTTGTCTCGCGCGAGCAGGTTGAGGCGCTGCAGCCCGGTATGGGGCGCCAACAGGTGCGCGACATTCTGGGCACGCCTTTGGTGACTAGCTTGTTCCATAGCGACCGCTGGGAATACGTCTTTACCTTAAAGCGCCCCAACACCGACATCCAAACGCGCAAGCTGACCGTTTTCTTTAACGGCGATGTGCTCGATCGCGCCGAAGGCGACGAGATGCCGTCCGAGAGCGAATTTGTCGCCTCGCTGGGCAAAAGCAAATCCCCGCGCAAAGTGCCGGTGCTCCAAGCCACTGAAGAGCAACTGGCGCGCTTCCCCGCGCGCGCTGCGCCGCCGCCCGCCGCAGCGGCCCCTGCGCCAGCGCGCACCAGCTACCCCCCGCTTGAATAAGCCGGCGGCGCGCACCGCCGCTGTGCTCTCCCCAAGGAATTGACCTATGACTGGGACTTCTATCCCTGCCGCTATCTTGGCCGCTACCCCGACGGCTTGCCCTGCGCCTTGGCGCGTCGCCATTGCTGGCGCTTCGGGCCGCATGGGCCGGATGTTGATTGAAGCCGTGCAGGCCAGCGACGACTGCGTGCTGGCCGGTGCTTTGGACATTGCCAGCAGCCCCGCGCTGGGCCAGGACGCCAGCGCCTTTTTGGGCCACGCCAGCGGCGTGCCGATCACGGCGGACTTGCGCACTGGCCTGCAAGGCGCGGATGTGCTGATCGACTTCACCCGCCCCGAGGGCACGCTGGCGCACTTGCAAGTCTGTGCTGAGTTGGGCGTCAAAGCCGTCATCGGCACCACCGGTTTCAGCGAGGCCGAAAAAGCCACCATCGCCGCGCTGGCGCAACAAACCGCCATCGTCATGGCGCCCAATATGAGCGTCGGCGTCAACGTCACGCTCAAGCTGCTGGAGATGGCGGCCAAGGCGCTGTCCACGGGTTACGACATCGAAATCATCGAAGCGCACCACCGCCACAAGGTCGATGCGCCGTCCGGCACGGCGCTGAAAATGGGCGAAGTGATTGCCGACGCCCTCGGGCGCGACCTGAAAGACTGCGCTGTCTACGAGCGCTACGGCGTCACCGGCGAGCGCGATCCGTCCAGCATTGGCTTTGCCACCATTCGCGGTGGCGACATCGTTGGCGACCACACGGTGCTGTTTGCCGGCACCGGCGAGCGCATCGAGATCACGCACAAATCCTCCAGCCGCGCCACCTACGCCCAAGGCAGCCTGCGCGCCGTGCGCTTTTTGGGCGTGCTGGGCGCGCAAAAAACCGGCCTGTTCGATATGTTCGACGTGCTGGGCCTGCACTGATCGGGGCGCCACATGGGGCCGCTGCACTGGCTGCGCCAAGGCGATGGCGTGACGCAGGCGACTGCGCTGCTGCTTTTGGCGATGTCGGTCGCCAGCTGGGTGGTGATGCTGTGGAAGCTGCGCCTGATGCAGCGCGCCCGCCGCGACGTGGCCCGCGCCACCGCTGCCTTTTGGCAAGCACCTGACTGGGACAGCGCACAGCAGCAAGTGGCTGCCTTTGACCGCGAAGCGCTGGTACTGCCCTTGGCGGATGCTGCAAAAAACATAGCTACTAGCGCAGGCGCAATAAGGGCTAGAGCCAGTTTTAACCCTTTATCTGCCCAGGCCAGCTTGGGACAACAACTGACGCGCGTGTTGCGCGATGCGTTGCACGCCGTGCTGGGCAAATTGCAGTTTGGCCAAGTGCTGCTGGCCACCGTCGGTTCGACCGCGCCGTTCGTTGGCTTGCTGGGCACGGTGTGGGGCATTTACCACGCGCTATCGGCCATGGCCAGTGCCGGCCAAATCAGCATCGACAAAATCGCTGGCCCGGTGGGTGAGGCGCTGATCATGACCGCCGCCGGGCTGGCCGTGGCCCTGCCCGCCGTGCTGGCCTACAACGTCTTTGGCCGCCAAATTGCGCAGGTCGAGGCCGACCTCGAAGGCTTTGCCCACGACCTGCGGTCGCTGGTGCTTGACAGCGCCACTATCCTCCCCACTGACTGAACCGCCATGGCCTTTGGTCGTTTAGAACGCACCACCGCCGCCGCGCCGATGAGCGACATCAACATCACGCCGCTGGTGGATGTGATGCTGGTGCTGGTCGTCATCTTTATCCTGACCGCGCCGCTGCTGGCCAGCTCCATCCGCTTGGAATTGCCGCGCACCGAGGGTGCCGTGCCGGGCACCGCGCCGCAGTCCGTCACCGTGGTGGTGGACAAGGTTGGACAAGCCTTTATCAACGACGAGCCACTGGCGCAGTCGGCCTTGGCGCAGCGCTTTATCACCATTGCTGCAGAGCACCCGGACACCGAAGTGCAATTGCGCGCCGACGCGGCAGTGCCCTATGGCCGGGTGGTGGCCATCATGGGCGCAGCGCACCAGGCCGGGCTGACGCACATTGGCTTTGTTGCCGAGCCGCTGCCTCGATAGCCAACGCCTAAAATCCCCGACAGTGCAGCGGTTGATGGCTGCTTTTTTCCATTCGCAGTAAGTTCCGGGTTCCCATGCAAGACAAATACCAACACACCGA
>JAGNSH010000077.1 GCA_017988165.1 Giesbergeria sp.
CGGCGACATCATTGGCTTTACCACGCACGGCGGCGTGCAGCTGGGCGACTCCATCACCGACGGCCCCAGCCTGCAGTTCACCGGCCTGCCGTTTTTTGCGCCCGAAATGTTTATGACGGTGGTGCTGCGCAACCCGCTGCGCACCAAGCAACTGCAGCAAGGCCTGATGCAGCTGGGTGAAGAAGGCGCGATCCAAGTCTTCAAGCCCGACGCCGGCGGCAACATGCTGTTGGGCGCCATCGGCCAGTTGCAGTTTGAAGTGGTGCAACACCGCTTAAAGGCCGAATACGACTGCGAAATTCGTTTAGAGGGCTGCCAATACACCGGCGCACGCTGGATCACTGCCGACAGCCCGGCTGATTTGCGTGCCTTTGTCGAGGCGTATCCACTGCGCTTGGCGCACGACGCGGCCAATACGCTGGCGTATTTATGCACCTCGCCGTATGACGTGCGCCTGGCGCAAGAGCGCTTTCCAAAAATTCACTTTCACCCGCTGCGCGAGCACGCCGGGTTGGCGTTGCAGTCGGCGGGCTAACGCGGCGGGTTATCCCTGCGTACGAATCAAAATTGCACCCTGTAAAAGCATGAAATTTACTTGGCTGCCCGCCTTGCTGCGTTTTGGCTTGGTCGGCGTTGGCGGTTTGTTGGTGGACTTGGCGGTGCTTTATGTGGCGGCGCCCAACTTGGGCTGGTATGGCGCGCGGGTGCTGTCTTTTTGGGCGGCTGCTACGGCGACTTGGTGGCTCAACCGGCATTACACCTTTGCCAGCGCTACCGCCGCCGCTGCGGCTGCCGAGTCTGCGGCTTCGGTGGGCCGCCAATATCTGCGCTATTTGCTCTCTATGACGCTGGGCGGCAGTGTCAATTACTTGACCTACGCCACGGTTATCGTTTGGTGGACATTGCCTGCCGCGCCCGCTGTGGGGGTGGCTTTGGGCAGTTGCGCTGGATTAGTGTTTAACTTTGTCGTGGCCAAGTATTTTATTTTTCGCCAACCGGCAAAAAATCCAGCCACGCATTCTTGATGCCTCTGTCAGAGGCTTCTTTTTCCAAAATTTGCCATGTTACGTCCCCGTTTTTTGTCCTGTTTGTTGGTGCTGCTGCTGGCGCCTTTGGCGGCGCTGGCGCAAAGCGCGCCAGTGCCGGAGCTGCCGCCGCGCGCGCCTTTTTTGATTGCGCCGACGGTGGAGGGCCTGTTGCTGTGCGACGAGGCGCTGGCCGATCCGCAAATTTTGACGATGGATGCGGCGCTGGCCCTGTGTCGGCAGAAAAAAAAGAATGGCGCCCCGGCCCTCACACGCTTGCTCGATACGCTGGAGCCCGGTGGCCCGCAGGGACAAGTGCAGCTTGGTTACACCTTGAATGTGCAGTTGCTCAATCTGTACCGCAAAGCCCGTAAAACAGACAAAGATTGGCAAATTGATGTGGGGCAGGTAGACGCTTTGATGGACCTGGTTTCCCAAGTAAAGCGCCCGGTGGTGCTGTACTTGGCAGCCGACCATTTCGACTCGCTCGGGCCTATCGTCGAGGAGCTGCGCCACGACCCAGCCAATCTGATGCAGCTGCGTGATGGCAAGCCGCTGGAGTTGGGATATTTTGGCTACCGCGTCATGCCGTGGACGATGCAGACGGACTTGGCCATTCCGGTCAATCATTACCGTGTGTTGGCGCTGCAATACATTGCGCAGCGCATTTTGGCGCTGCCCAAACCGGTGCAAAACCGCATTGCCGCCATCACCTTGGCGGGCGAGTTGCACCATATGTACCCCGACTTTGAAAACGGCATGGGCCGCTACCAAGACGTTCGGGTGACGGACTACAGCGCCGCTTCAGTGGCAGGGTTTCGCCAGTGGCTGCGCCAGCAATACCGAGGTATTGCCGATTTGAATGCGCAAATGGGATTTGCTTATGCCTCATTTGACGAGGTGCCCGCGCCGTCCAAAGACATTCGCAAAGAGCCATTGACCGATTTTGCCGAGCACTACGATGCTTTTGCCGATGGCATTTTGCCGCTGGCGGGCTGGCTTTGGGATCCGCAAGCCGCCATTAAGCAGCTGGATTTGTACGTTGATGGCCAGCGCGTAGGCCCGGTGCCGCGCGGCTTCAATCGCTTGGATGTGTACCGCGCTGATGCCTCCATCCTCAGCCCTAACGTCGGCTACCGCTACGATTTTGACTACAGTACCCTGCTGCCGGGACGCCACAGCGCGCAAATCGTGGCCGAGACCAACAAAGGGCGCCACGGCTTGGCCGAGGTTGAATTTGTGGTGGTGGCACGCGACCAAAGCCGCGCCTCTGGCAGTGCGCCCAACACGCTGTCGTGGCTCAAGCAAGCCAAGTCCATCCCAGGTGTGCGCTCTTGGTTGGATCTGCCGCGTGGCGGGCAAGACCTGTACTTCAACCCCTTGGCGCGCGATTGGAACCGCTACCGCAACTACCAAGTGCAGCAATTTTTGGCCGCCTTCCATCAAGTCGCCGTGCGTACCGGCTTGCCGGCGGACAAACTGTATTCACACCAAATCGTGCCGCGCGCCAACTCCAGCTGGAACCACCAGCTGTTTGCCGCTGACGGTACTATTGCTGGCAATACCCCTTGGAAGCAGGGACTCAATATGTATGGCGGCAGCACTAACAGCGATTGGATGCGCCGCTATTTAGCACAAGAACACATTACCGATTACGGCGTGCCCGAGTTCCATCCCCAGCAGTGGAAAACCCCAGACGTGCATTTAGCAGCGCTGCAATCGCACTACCGCGGTGGTGCGCGTTTTGTCAGTCCATATTATTTTTCGCTGGTTCCAGAGCGCTTTAAGGGGGCGGCGGAGCACGGTGTGAACCGCATGGAGCTGCGCCCAGACAACCCTAAAGATGGCTCCAACCAGTTGTATCAAGCGATTGAGGCTTTCGCCCGGCAGTGAAATCTGGCTGGCTTTTTTAGTTGTTGACCTGCCCCAGCAAAGCCTCTTTCAGCTTCCAGTCGGCTGGGTGCTCGCCCAGCCAGATGCTCAGCAACGCCTGAAAAAACGCCGGCTCTTTGAAGGGCTCGCCCTGCGCTTGGCCTTTGACGGTGATCACGGTGCCGGTGCCGGGAATCCAGTCGATGACGAATTGGTCGCCCGTTTGCAGATTTTTGTTTTCTGAAAATATCTGGCTCATGCGCAGCACGCTGGGGATGAGTTTGGAGAACGAGGCTTTGTCCATGTTGTCCTCGATGCCACGGGCAAACAAACGGCCCAGTTCGCGCGAGTCGATTTCGCGCAGCATCGTGATCGACATCCGCTTGGGGCCTTGTAGCGCATTAACGGCGGCGCTGCTGGCGGCTTTGCTTTCTAAATACAGGCCAGCGGTATAGACCTGCAACACGGTTTTATAGCGAATGCCAGCGCCATTGAGCAACAAAGCACGGCCTTGTAACTCCATCGCCGGCGGATAGGTGACGCCTGCCAAAGTGTTGCCTTGCGCCAGCGCACTGCCGGCCAGCAGCGCAGCACCCAACACGAGGCAAGCAGTTTTGTAAAAACGGCGCATATCAAACTCCTTAAAAAAGAACGGTCGTTCTTTTTATTGTTCGGCCAAGCGGGCCGGGTGGCAAGAGGGTTTGCGAGCACTGCTATTGACAGTGGCGCGGCTGCGGTCTTTTTTCTAGGGCATTTGCTACACTTTGCCCCCATGTTTATTCACCGCGTTTTCATCACAGGTCGCAGCGACCGGGGGGCTTGGCCCTGGCGTAAGCCAGCCTAACTTTGTCACTTTGCAGCGCGCACCCGTGGCCCCACCGGGGCCAACCGAATAAACCATCCGCGCACACCACTTTTTTCTTGCTGGTGCGCGGCCCGAGCTGGAAGCCTCCCCCGTGATCACTGAACTTGAATTCAAAAGCCTCGCCCGCGAGGGCTACAACCGCATTCCGTTGATGGCGGAAGCCTTTGCCGATCTCGAAACGCCGTTGTCGCTCTACCTGAAGCTGGCGCACGCCCAAAACGATGGCAAGTACAGCTTTTTGCTCGAATCCGTTGTCGGCGGCGAGCGCTTTGGCCGCTACAGCTTTATCGGCCTGCCCGCGCGCACACTCTTGCGCTCGCGCGGCTTTGGCGCTGCTGCCGTCACCGAAGTGGTGACCGACGGCCAAGTGGTCGAAAGCGCCGCTGGCAATCCGCTGGATTTTGTTGCGGACTACCAAAAGCGCTTCAAAGTGGCGCTGCGCCCCGGCCTGCCGCGCTTTTGTGGCGGACTGGCGGGTTACTTTGGCTACGACGCAGTGCGCCATATCGAAAAGAAGCTGGAGCATTCCTGCCCGACCGATACGCTGGATATGCCGGATATTTTGTTGTTGCAGTGCGAAGAACTGGCCGTCATCGACAACCTGTCGGGCAAGCTGTATCTCATCGTCTACGCCGACCCGGCGCGCCCCGAGGCCTATAGCAACGCCAAAAAGCGCCTGCGCGAACTGCGCGAGCAGCTCAAATATTCAGTCAGCGCGCCGCAGGTGCAGGCCACGCAAAGCTACCCAGCGCAGCGCGACTTTGCCAAAGCCGACTACATCGCCGCCGTCGAGCAGGCCAAAGAGCTGATTGCCGGCGGCGACTTCATGCAAGTGCAAGTCGGCCAGCGCATCCACAAGCGCTACACCGAGTCGCCCCTGTCGCTGTACCGGGCGCTGCGCTCGCTCAACCCCAGCCCGTATATGTATTACTACCACTTTGGCGACAGCTACGTGGTGGGGGCCAGCCCCGAGATTTTGGTGCGCCAAGAAAGCACGCCCGAGGGGCAAAAAGTCACTATCCGCCCACTGGCTGGCACGCGCCCACGCGGCGCCACGCCCGAGCTGGACAAGGCCGCCGAGGCCGAGCTGGTGGCCGACCCGAAAGAGCGCGCCGAACACGTCATGCTGATTGACCTGGCGCGCAACGACATTGGCCGCATCGCCAAAATTGGCAGCGTCAAAGTGACCGAAGCCTTTTGCGTTGAGCGCTACAGCCACGTGATGCACATCGTCAGCAACGTCGAAGGTCTGCTGCTGGACGGCATGAGCAGCATGGACGTGCTCAAAGCCACCTTCCCCGCTGGCACGCTGACCGGCGCGCCCAAAGTCCATGCCATGGAAGTGATTGACCAGTTGGAGCCGACCAAGCGCGGCCTGTACGGCGGCGCAGTCGGCTATTTGAGCTACGCCGGCGACATGGACTTGGCGATTGCCATCCGCACTGGCATCGTTAAAGACGGCCAGCTGTATGTGCAGGCGGCGGCGGGCGTGGTGGCCGATTCCGTCCCCGAGCTGGAATGGAAAGAAACCGAACACAAAGCCCGCGCCCTGCTGCGCGCCGCCGAACTTGTAGAAGAAGGACTGGAATGATGGCAACGACGACCCGCGCGATCGACAACGTACAGCACTGCACCACCATGGACGACGTGCGCCGCCACATTGACGCGCTCGACGATGTGCTGGTGCCGTTGCTGGTGCAACGCGGCGGTTACATGACCCAAGCCGCCCGCATCAAAAAAGACGCCACCCAAGTGCGTGACGAAGACCGCATCGAAGCCATCGTCGCCCGTGTGCGTGCGCGCACCGCCACCGAAGGCGGCGTGCCCGAGGTGCTCGAAGCCATCTACCGCAGCATGATGGAAGCCTACATCGCCTACGAGCACCGCGAATTTGCGCGCCTGCGCGGGCACACCGCCACACCGCCGGAGTCCGCGCCATGAAGCTCTTGATGATCGACAACTACGACAGCTTTACCTACAACATCGTCCAATACTTTGGCGAGTTGGGGGCCGACGTCACTGTGGCGCGCAACGATGAAATTACTGTGGCCGAGATCGATGCGCTGCTGCAAGCCGGTCAGCTCGACCGATTGGTGATCTCGCCCGGCCCGTGCTCACCGGCAGAAGCGGGCATCTCGGTCGCGGCCATCCAGCACTTTGCCGGCAAGCTGCCGATTTTGGGCGTATGCCTGGGCCACCAAAGCATTGGCGCAGCGTTTGGCGGCACCATCGTGCGCGCTCAGCAGCTGATGCACGGCAAGACCAGCACCATCACCACCACCCAGCAAGGCGTGTTTGCCGGTCTGCCGGCGCAGTTCACCGTCAACCGCTACCACTCGCTGGCGATTGAGCGCAGCAGCTGCCCCGAGGTGCTAGAAGTCACCGCGTGGACTGAAGATGGCGAAATCATGGGCGTGCGCCACACAACGCTGGCTGTTGAGGGCGTGCAGTTCCACCCCGAAAGCATCCTCACCGAGCATGGCCATGCGATGCTGCGCAACTTTTTGGCGCAGGGCGCAGCCTAATAGGTGCTTAGCCCTCGGGCCAGCGACATTTCAATTTTGAAAGCGAGCACAGCATGACCACTGCGAATTCCCTCAACACCACAGCCCCCACCAACGTGTTAAGCGCCGAAGAACTGGCGCCGCTAATGGAGCGCAAGCGCCAAGTGCAGGCCGAGTTGGCCGCCAACCAACACCCCAGCCAAGCCAAAACCCAAGGCGGTTGCAGCTCCGGCGGTTGCGGCGGCGGTGGCTCCAGTTGCAGTACCAGCGGCGCCGGCACTGCGCCAGCGCCTGCTGCTGGGCAACAGCCGCAAGTGTTCAAGGCGCTGTTGATTGCCATCAGCATCCTGGCCGTGGCGGCACTGGCGTGGTGGGCGGTGACCCGCTAAAGCGCTACCCCATACGCCGCCCGCTCGCGGCTTTCAATCTTTCAATTTTTGCTTCCCCATGCCCATCACCCCGCAAGAAGCGCTACAGCGCACCGTCGAACACCGCGAAATTTTCCATGACGAAATGCTGCACCTGATGCGCATGATCATGCGCGGCGAGCTGTCGCCGGTGATGACCGCCGCCATCGTTACCGGCCTGCGCGTCAAGAAAGAAACCATTGGCGAGATCACTGCCGCCGCGCAGGTGATGCGGGAGTTCTCGACCAAGGTGCCGGTCTACAACGCCCAGCACCTGGTCGACATCGTCGGCACCGGTGGCGACGGCGCCAACACCTTCAACATCTCCACCTGCGCCATGTTTGTTGCTGCTGCCGCCGGCGCTAAAACCGCCAAGCACGGCGGGCGCAGCGTGTCCAGCAAATCGGGCAGCGCCGATGTGATGGAAGCGCTGGGCATCCACATCCACCTCACCCCCGCCGCCATTGCGCAGTGCATTGCCGAGGTTGGCATCGGCTTTATGTTTGCGCCCAACCACCACCCGGCGATGAAAAACGTCGCACCGGTGCGCAAAGAGCTGGGCGTGCGCACGCTGTTCAACATCCTTGGGCCGCTGACCAACCCGGCCGGCGCGCCGAACATTTTGATGGGCGTGTTCCACCCCGACCTGGTCGGCATCCAGGTGCGCGCCTTGCAGCGCCTGGGCGCCGAGCACGCGCTGGTGGTTTATGGCCGCGACGGCATGGACGAAATCAGCTTGGGCGCGGCCACGCTGGTCGGCGAGCTGAAAAACGGCCAAGTGACCGAATACGAAATCCACCCCGAAGACTTTGGCCTGGGCATGGCCAGCAACCGCGCCTTCAAAGTCGAAACGCCGCAAGAATCGCGCGCGCTGCTGTTGGCGGTACTGGACGGCGCGAGCGGCCCGGCCAGCGACATCGTTGCGCTGAACGCCGGTGCTGCGCTGTACGCCGCTGGCGTGGCCAACTCGATAGCCGACGGCTTGGCGCGCGCGCGCCAAGCACTGAGCTCGGGCGCAGCACGCGCCAAACTCGATCAACTGGTGGCGCGCAGCCAAGCGCTGGCCCAAGGACAAACACAGGGAGCCTAAATATGAATGCGACAGAGTTATTGAATTACCCCGGCACTTGGGCTTGGCTGGCCGTGGTGGCCGTGCTGGTGGGCGGCTTTGTGGTCTTTGCCGTGGCCTTGCGCCGCACCCTGCGCTCGCCGCCCTTGGATGAGCAGCGCCCTTCACAGCCATCTTCTGCACCCTCCAAGACAGCCTCCGGCGAACCTGAGAACCCCCAAAATTTATGAGCGATATCCTGAAAAAAATCGTGGCCGTCAAGCACGAAGAAGTGGCTGCGGCGCAAAAACGCCTGTCCTTTGCCACCATGCGCGCCGACGCCGAAAGCCGCGTGCTGACGCGCGATTTTGTCGGCGCCCTGCGCGCAAAAATCGCCCGCCAACAGGCAGCGGTGATTGCCGAAATCAAAAAAGCCAGCCCCAGCAAAGGCGTGATCCGCGCCCACTTTGAGCCGGCCGACATTGCCCAAAGCTATGCCGATGGCGATGGAACCACTAGCGCGGCTTGCTTGTCGGTGTTGACCGATAAGCCATTTTTTCAGGGCAGCGTGGATTATTTGAAGCAAGCGCGCGCCAGCTGCCAACTGCCGGTGCTGCGCAAAGACTTCATGGTCGATGCCTACCAAATCTACGAATCGCGCGCCATGGGCGCTGACGCGGTGCTGTTGATTGCCGCCTGCCTGGACGACGCGCAGCTGCACGACTTTGAAGCCATTGCCCGCGACTTGGACATGGCGGTGCTGGTCGAAGTACACGACGCGGCGGAGTTGCAGCGCGCCCTCAAACTCAAAACCGAGCTGGTCGGCATCAACAACCGCAACCTGCGCAGCTTTGAAGTGAGCCTGCACACCACGCTCGATTTGCTGAAAGACGTGCCTGCCGACCGTTTGCCGATCACCGAGTCCGGCATTGTGGCGCCGGCAGATGTGCAGCAAATGCGCGCCGCTGGCGTCCACGCCTTCTTGGTCGGCGAGGCCTTTATGCGCGCTGACGACCCTGGTTTGGCGCTGGCGCAGTTGTTTGGTTGATGGCTTGTAATCATTAAAAACCATAGCTACTAACGCCCGTATCTAAAGGGCTAGAGGCCGATTTGACTACAAAAGACCTGTTTTCTGCCGCCAGCGCCGATAGCGGCGACGCCAGCCAGTTGCAGTGCGCCGACCCGCGCCACTGGCCGGTGGCACCGGGCTGGCAGGCA
>JAGNSH010000078.1 GCA_017988165.1 Giesbergeria sp.
CAACGATGTCGGCGCCCCACTCGCCCGGCGGCGTAATCAGCGTCAGTGCCAGCAGGTCGGCGGCGGCGATGAAGGCGGCTTGGCGCGCATGCACTTGGGCCACGTCGGCGCGCAGGTCGTCAATGCGGCCGCTGCTGGCTGGGTACTGCGCCAGCGCGGCGAAATACTCCCCTTGCAGCGCCTCAGTCCACTCCTGCGCCGAAGCGGTCACCACCACTTCAATGCCCATCGGTGCGGCGCGCGTTTGGATCACTTCGATGGTTTGCGGGTGCGTGTCGCTGGCGACGATAAAGCGCTGGCTGGTGCTTTTGACGCAGCGCTTGGCCAGCGCCATAGCTTCTGCCGCCGCCGTGGCCTCGTCCAGCATCGAGGCGTTGGCAATGTCCATCGCGGTCAGCTCGCACACCAAGGTCTGAAAGTTGACCAGCGCCTCCATCCGGCCTTGCGAGATTTCGGCTTGGTACGGCGTGTAAGCGGTGTACCAAGCCGGGTTTTCCAGCACATTGCGCAAGATGACGCCCGGCGTGTGCGTGCCGTAATAGCCTTGGCCGATACAGCTTTTCAGGATTTGGTTTTGCCCCGCCAGTGCTTTTAGCTCGGCCAGCGCTGCCGCTTCGGTGGCGGGCGCTGGCAAGTCCATTGCCCTGCGGCGCGCAATCGACGCTGGCACGATGGCGTCGATCAGCGCCCGGCGCGAGGCTGCGCCGACGACCGACAGCATCTGCGCCTCGTCCGCTGCGCTGATGCCGATGTGGCGGGGCAGAAATTCGGCGGCGTTTTCCAGCGCAGCCAGCGGGGCAAAAGACAGCGGCATGGTGGACTTTCTGCGTGAGGGGCGAAGGGTTGGGCGTTAAATGCTTTAAGCGTTTTGGCTGAAAGCGTCGTAGGTGGGCGCATCCATCAGCGCCTCGCACTGCTCGGGGTTGCTCAGGCGCACTTTGAACAGCCAGCCCGCGCCCATCGGGTCCGAGTTAGCAAGGGCAGGGTCAGCGCGCAGGGCTTCATTCACTTCCACAATGGTGCCCGACAGCGGCATATACACATCGGCCGCGGCTTTGACCGATTCGATAACGCCGGCCACATCGCCCTGCGCCAAGGTTTTGCCCACTTCGGGCAAATCGACAAACACCACATCGCCCAGCGCGTCTTGCGCGTGCACGGTGATGCCGACGGTGGCGGCTTGCTGGTCGGCGGTGTCAATCCATTCGTGGTCGCGCGAAAATTTGAGGGTCATAAAAGCTCCAAGGTCAAAGTTAAAAAATAAGCGGTAAGCGGTGAGGGTCAGCCACGGTAGTAGCGCGTCGGCACAAACGGCGTCGCTACCACCACCATGGGCACCGGTTTGCCGCGCACCATGGCAAACAGCTCGGTGCCAAGGGCGGCGTAATCGGGTTGCACATAGCCCATCGCAATCGGCTGGTTCAGGCTGGGGCTGAGCAGGCCGCTGGTGACGTGGCCGATGTGCTGGCCGTCCATGTTTTCTAGCGTAGCCGGTTCGCGCACCGGTACGCGCTCGGTGGCGCGCAGGGCGACGCGCTTGCGCGCCAGCATGGCGGGGTTGTCGATTTGGGCCAGTACCAAGTCGGCACCGGTAAAGCCTCCCGCGCGCGCACCGCCGCTGCGGCGCACTTTGGGAATGGCCCAGTTCAGCGCCGCCTCGGGCGGGGTGGTGGCGACGTCCATGTCACTGCCGTACAGGCACAGGCCCGCTTCCAAGCGCAGCGAGTTGCGCGCGCCCAAGCCCGCTGGTTTGACCTCGGGCTGCGCCAACAGGGCGCGGGCCAGCGTTTCGACCTGCGCGGCGGGCGCGGAGATTTCAAAACCATCCTCGCCGGTGTAGCCGCTGCGGGTGACAAAGCAGTCGCAGCCGGCCACCGTGAAGTCGCCGCCGCTCATAAACACCAGTGCGGCAGTGTCCGGTGCCAAACGGGCCAGCGCGGCGCCGGCCAGCGGGCCTTGCAGGGCCAGCAGGGCTTGATCGGGCTGCGGAATGACTTGGCATTGCAGGCCAATTTGCGCCTCGATGTGCGCAAAATCGGCCACTTTGCAGGCGCCGTTGACGATGGCAAAAATTTCGCCCAGCCCTTTGTTGAAAAACATCAGGTCGTCAAGGATGCCGCCGGTTTCGTGCAGCAGCAGGCCGTAGCGCTGTTTGCCCACCGGCAGGTCGATGACGTCCACCGGCATCAGGCTCTCTAGCGCCGCTGCTGCGCCGCGCCCCACCAGCCGCAATTGGCCCATGTGCGAGACATCAAACAGGCTGGCCGCTTGGCGGGTGTGCAGGTGCTCGGCCAGCAAGCCGCTGGGGTATTGCACCGGCATCGAGTAGCCGGCAAACGCCACCATGCGCGCGCCCAATTCAAGGTGCAGCGCGTGCAGCGGGGTGGTGAGCAAGGGGGCAGCAGCAGTAGCGGACATAAGGCGTGGTCTCCAGGAGAGGGAAGGGCCATCGCCAGAATCGGATGCGTTTACGCCCAGCACCGTTTTCTGACGGGGAAATTCTACTGGCGGGAGACTTTTTAAGGGCTATTTTTAGGTCAAATAGGCCCCAAGCCCTTTAGATATATGCGCTAGCAGCTATCAATTTTGATTGTTTTAGAGTGCTCAACCCAGCAGCAAAGCGTCGTCCGAGAGCTTCTCACCGCGCACTTTTTCAAACATATGCAGCAGGTCAGGCACGTCCATGTTTTTGCGCGCCGCGCCGGACACGTCCAGCACCACTTGGCCTTGGTGCAGCATCACGGTGCGCTCGCCCACGTCCAGCGCTTGGCGCATGCTGTGCGTGACCATCATGGTGGTCAGCTTGTTTTCCGCCACGATGCGGGCGGTCAGTTGCAGCACAAAGTCGGCGGTGCGCGGGTCGAGTGCGGCGGTGTGCTCGTCCAGCAGCAAGATGCGCGACGGCTGCAGCGCCGCCATCAACAGGCTGACCGCTTGGCGCTGGCCGCCCGAGAGCAGGCCGATGCGGTCGGTCAGGCGCTTTTCCAAACCCAAACCCAGCGTGGACAGGCGCTCGCGGAAGGTGTCGCGCAAGGAGGCTTTGACGGCGCTGCGCAGACCGCGCTTGGCACCGCGCTCTTGCGCCAGCGCCATGTTTTCTTCAATCGTCAGGTCTTCGCAGGTGCCGGCCATCGGGTCTTGAAACACCCGCGCCACGCGCTGCGAGCGCGCCCAGACCGGCTGGCGCGTGACATCCAAGCCGTCGATAGAAATGCTGCCTTTATCGACCGACTGGTCGCCCGAGATGGCGTTGAGAAAGGTGGACTTGCCCGCGCCGTTGGAGCCGATGACGGTGACGAATTGGCCGGTCGGAATGTCCAGCGACATACCGCGCAGGGCGCGCATCTCAATTGGCGTGCCGGGGTTGAAGGTGAGTTCGAGTTGTTGGGCGCTCAGCATGGCAATGGCTTTGTAATCAGGCGATGGACAGAGAGAGCGCTTAGGCGCGGCGGGTGAAGCGTTTTTTCAGCTGCGGAATCACCAGCGCAAAAATCACCAGCAGGGCAGTGACCAAGTTCAGGTCTTGCGCCTTGAGGCCAATAAAGTCGCTGTTGAGCGCCATGGCAATAAAGAAGCGGTAAACGATGGCACCAATGACCACCGCCAGCGTGGCGTAAACGATGCGGCGCGACGGCAAAATGCTCTCGCCGACGATGACGGCAGCCAAGCCAATCACGATGGTGCCAATGCCCATCGAAATATCCGAGCCGCCCTGCGTTTGCGCAAACAGCGCGCCGGCCAAGCCGACCAGCGCATTCGATACCGCCATGCCCAGCAGCACCATCGCGCCGGTATTGACCCCTTGGGCGCGGGCCATGCGGGCATTCGAGCCGGTGGCGCGAATCGCCAGACCGCGCTCAGTCGAAAAAAACCAGTCCAGCGCCAGCTTGGCGGCAATGACGATGAACAGCAGGATTAGCGGGCGGGCGATGTAGTCGTCCATGCCCTCGGGCTGCAGGATGGTGAACAGCGTTGGGTCGTTGATCAGCGGCACATTGGGCCCGCCCATGACACGCAGGTTGATGGAATACAGCGCAATCATCATCAAAATGCTGGCCAGCAAGTCCATGATTTTGAGTTTGACGTTGAGCCAGCCGGTCAGCAAACCGGCGCAGGCACCGGCGGCGGTGGCGGCCAGCGTGGCCAGCCACGGGTTGACTCCGTTGGCAATCAAGATGGCGCAGACTGCGCCGCCCAGCGGAAAGCTGCCGTCCACCGTCAAATCGGGAAAGCGCAGCAAGCGAAACGAGATAAACACGCCCAGCGCCACCAGGCTGAAGATCAGGCCGATTTCAATAGCGCCGAGCAGAGAAAAGAGAGACATGGACGTGCCAGCAAAGAGAAGAAAGAAAAAGCAGGAGCGCCCTTTTTCAAAGGGCCTCCTGCTCAGGAGGTAGCACGCGCGGCGCAACCCCAAATTGTCACCGGATTACTGAACGACTTGCGCAGCCGATTTGATCAGCGCGTCGGACAGCTTTACGCCCTGCTTTTCTGCGGCACCGGGGTTCACAAACAGTTCCATCTTGGTGCTGACTTCAGGCTTGATGTCGCCGGGCTTTTCGCCGTTCAAGATACGCACCACGATGCGGCCGGTTTGCTCGCCCAGGTCGCGGTAGTTGATGCCAAAAGCGGCAATGGCGCCGCGCTTGACGCTGTCGGTGTCCGAGGCAATCAGCGGAATTTTGGCTTCTTGACCGACTTTGACCAGCGCCTCGTAGGCCGAGACCACGTTGTTGTCGGTGTTGGTGTAGATCACATCGACTTTGCCAATCAGGCTGCGCGCAGCACTGCCGACGTCCACCGAGCGCGGCGCGGCAGCTTCGACCAGCGTCATGCCCAAGGTCGGCAGCAGCTTTTGCATTTCTTTGACCACCACCACCGAGTTGGCCTCGCCGGGGTTGTAGACCATGCCAATGCGCTTGGCGTTAGGCACCACTTGCTTGATCAACTCCATCTGCTTGTCCAGCGCCAACAGGTCGGACACGCCGGTCACGTTGGTTTTGGATGGCTCCCAGCTGGGCACCAGCTTGGCGGCGACCGGGTCGGTCACGGCAGAGAACACCACCGGCACGTTCTTGGTGGCGGCAATCACTGCTTGGGCCGAGGGTGTGGCGATGGCGACGATGGCATCGGGCTTGTCACCGATAAATTTGCGGGCGATTTGCGCTGCGGTGCCGGTGTTGCCTTGGGCGCTTTGGTATTGCCACTTGAGGTTTTTGTCGGACTCAAAGCCCGCTTCCTTCAGCGCTGCTTGCACGCCGTCGCGCACCGCGTCCAGGGCAGGGTGCTCGACGATAGCGGTGACGGCCACGGATTTTTGCTGTGCGTGGACAGGGGCGATGGCCGCCAAGGCCAGAGCCAGCGCGCCCAAAGGGGCCCAAGACATTTGCTTCATGTGTTCTCCAAAAAAAGTTGAGAGGTGTTGTGAGGGTGTTGAGAGGTGTTGTGCGCTGATTGTGTCCGACTTACATACCCGAATAGTTGGGCCCGCCGCCGCCTTCGGGCGTGGTCCAGACGATGTTTTGTGTCGGGTCTTTGATGTCGCAGGTTTTGCAATGTACGCAGTTTTGCGCGTTGATTTGCAAACGCTGGGCATTGGTGCCGGCGCCTTGGGCTTCGTCGGGCACAAATTCGTAGACGCCGGCAGGGCAGTAACGCGCCTCGGGGCCGGCAAATTGGGCCAAGTTGATGCGCACCGGCACGCTGGCATCTTTGAGCGTCAGGTGAATTGGCTGGTCTTCGGCGTGGTTGGTATTGCTGATAAAGACGCTGGAGAGGCGGTCAAAGGTCAGCTTGCCATCAGGCTTGGGGTAATGAATGGGCTGGCACTCAGCGGCGGGTTTGAGGCTGGCGTAGTCGGGTTTGTCGCGGTGCAACGTCCACGGAATGTTGCCTTTGAGGACAAACTGCTCGACCCCATTCATCACTGTGGCCACGCTCAGGCCTTTTTTGAACCAGGCCTTGAAGTTGCGGCTCTTGTTCAGCTCGGCGTGCAGCCAGCTGTTCTCAAACGCCTTGGGGTAGGCGCTGAGTTCGTCGTGCTGGCGGCCGGCCACCAGCGCATCGAACGCGGCTTCGGCGGCCAGCATTCCGGTTTTGATAGCGGCGTGGCTGCCTTTGATGCGGCTGACGTTCATGTAACCGGCTTCGCAGCCGACCAGTGCGCCGCCGGGGAATACGGTTTTGGGCAGTGACAGCAGGCCGCCGGCGGTGATGGCGCGCGCGCCGTAGCCAATGCGCTTGGCCGGTTTGATGCCCAAGGCGGCGTCGCCCTCTAAGTACCAGCGGATATTCGGGTGCGTCTTCCAGCGCTGCATTTCCTCAAACGGGCTGAGGTAGGGGTTGCTGTAGTCCAAGCCGGTGATAAAGCCGAGCGAGACCTTGTTGTCTTCCATATGGTAGAGAAACGCACCGCCGTAGGTATCGCTGTTCATGGGCCAGCCGGCGGTGTGCAGCACAAAGCCGGGCTGGTGGCGCTTAGGGTCGATTTCCCAGACTTCTTTGATGCCCAGACCGTAGGCTTGCGGGTCGCAGCCGTCATCCAGTTTGAATTTGGCGATGACTTGGCGGCCCAAGCTGCCGCGTGCGCCTTCGGCAAAGATGGTGTATTTGCCCAGCAACTCCATGCCCAGCTGAAAGTCGCCGGTGGGCTCGCCTTCGCGGTTGACGCCCATGTTGCCGGTGGCCACGCCCTTGACGCTGCCGTCCTCGTTGTAGAGCACTTCAGCAGCGGCAAAGCCGGGGAAAATTTCGACGCCCAGCGCTTCGGCCTGTTCGGCCAGCCAGCGCGTGACGTTGCCCAGGCTGACGATGTAGTTGCCGTGGTTTTGAAAGCACTTGGGTAAAACAAAATTGGGGGTGCGAAACGATGAGGTCTCACCTAAAAACACCATGGCGTCGTCGGTGACGGGTTGGTTCAGCGGCGCGCCCAGGGCTTTCCAGTTGGGGATCAGCTCGGTCAGCGCTTTGGGATCCATGATGGCGCCCGAGAGGGTGTGCGCGCCGGGCTCAGAGCCTTTTTCCAGTACCACCACCGAGACCTCGTGGCCTTTGGCTGCGGCCAACTGCTTGAGGCGAATGGCGGTGGATAGGCCAGCGGGGCCACCGCCGACGACGACCACGTCGTATTCCATGGCTTCGCGCGGGCCGTATTGGGCAAGGATTTCTTCGTGGGTCATGTACTTCTCGTCAGGTATTGGATGAAGGGAGTGATTCTTTACGAACAGGGCGCACGGGCCATGTCAGACGGGCGACTGATTGTAAGCAGTGGGTAAGAGAAAATAGCGCGCGCACTGCGCTGCGTTGCAGCACGGTCAAAACCATCGATTAATCCTCCATCAACCAGCAAAAAGCCAATGAAAATCGAAATACCTGCAGTCAAAAAATTTGTGTTTGAGATGGTGATGCCCATCCGTTGGGGCGATATGGACGCCATGGGCCACGTCAACAACACGGTGTATTTTCGCTATATGGAAACGGCCCGCGTCGAGTGGTTGCGCGCTATTGACGCTGTGCCCGACCCCAAAGGCCATGGCCCGGTCATCGTCAATGCGTTTTGCAATTTTTATAAGCAGCTGGAGTACCCGGCAGATGTGCTGCTGAAGATGTATGTCAGCGACCCGGGGCGCACCACGTTTGATGCGTGGTGCACGCTAGAGCGCACCGACCAGCCCGGCGTTATCAGCGCGGCGGGCGGCGCCACCACCATTTGGGTTGATTTTCAGCAGCAAAAGGCGGTTGATTTGCCCGACCACATTCGGGCACTGGTCACACCCTAAATTTAAATAAAAAAGGCTTGAAACGCTTATGGGGTAAGCGCTTCAAGCTATCAAATCAGTAGTTTTATTAGGGCAGATTTAGCCTTTTGGCTTAGTCTTTTGGCTTTTGCCGTGGCACCCGGCCCATCAAGAAAAATTCGGGGTTGGGCTGCATGCCGGCAAAGTTGGCCATGCGGTTGGAGAGGCCAAAAAAGGCGGTGATGGCGGCAATGTCCCACGCGTCTTCGTCGTCAAAACCGTGCGCTTGCAAGGCGGCAAAGTCAGCATCGTCAATGTCTTGGGCGCGCTGGCAGACCTTCATTGCAAAGTCGAGCATGGCACGCTGGCGCGGCGTGATGTCGGCTTTGCGGTAGTTGACGGCCACTTGGTCGGCAACGAAGGGCTTTTTCTCGTAAATGCGCAAAATCGCGCCGTGCGCCACCACGCAGTACAGGCACTGGTTGACCGCGCTGGTGGCGGTGACGATCATCTCCCGGTCTCCCTTGGTCAGCGAGCCCTCTTCCTTCAGCATCAGCGCGTCGTGGTAGGCAAAAAACGCCCGCCATTCAGCCGGGCGGCGGGCAAAAGCCAAAAACACGTTGGGGATAAAGCCGGCTTTTTCTTGCACCTGCAAGATGCTGGCGCGGATATCCTCGGGCAAGGTGTTCAGATCGGGGAAGGGGTAGCGGGTGCTCATGGGTCTCCTTGGAATAAAAGTAGGCGCTGTGGCTGCGCTGGCAGCAGCGCCAGAGGCAGCGTTGGCGCTTATTTCAGCGTGCCCGCGCGAAAGGCTTCAATCGCCGCCGCTACGCCTGCGCCATAAGCCGGGTCAGCTTGTGTGCAGTGGCAAATGTGTTTGGCGCGGATGTGCTCAGAGACGCCGCCGATATTGCGCGCGGTGTTGTCAAACAAGCGCTGCTGCGCATCGGGCGTGAGCAAGCGGAATAAATCGCCCGGCTGGGTGAAATAGTCGTTGTCGTCAGCGCGGTAGTTCCAGCGGTCGGCGTCGCCGTGCAGCGCCAAGGGCGGCTCAGAAAAATCGGGTTGCTCTTGCCATTCGCCTTTCGTATTGGGCTCGTAGGCAATGGTTTCGCCGTGGTTGCCATCGACCCGCATTGCGCCGTCGCGGTGGTAGGAGTTGACCGGGCAGCGCGGCGCGTTCACCGGAATTT
>JAGNSH010000230.1 GCA_017988165.1 Giesbergeria sp.
TGCGCCGTGAAGTCGTAGGCCAAGCCCAGTTGCTGGGGCAACTCCAGCACCAGCGGGCCGTGGCCCAGCAGGTGGTGGTAGTGCAGGTGGCGCACGCCGATGTGGCGCAGCGCGTGCAGCAGGTCTTCATATTGGTCAGCGAGGCGAAACACCAATTCAAAGCCTTCGTGCGCCCCGGCCATGCGCAGGCTGACGCTGTGGCCGGGAGCGGGTGTCAGGGTCAAAAAGATGGCATGTGTGTGCAGGTGCTGCGCCAGTTCTTGCACGTGGCGCAACGTGCCGCCGGCGCGGTCGTGCAGCACGGCCAGTACCACCGGCAGCTGGGCTTGGGCAATGCGCGCCAAGTCCAGCGCCAGCCGGTAGGGTCGCGCTGGGTCGGCCTGCACAAAGGCCATGACGTCGCGTTCGTACAGCGGGTGTAGGCGGCGCAGGGTTTCCATCGCGGCTTTTTCGCGCGGGCTTTTGCTGTCGCCAAAGCTGACGCCGCCGGTGTGCAGCACAAAGGTGTCGAGCAGGTGCAGGTTGCGCCAGCCAGCTTGATGGGCGCGTTGACAAAAGTCGTTTTCTTCGCCATAGCCTTTACCAAAGTTGGCGGTGTCAAACAGGCCTGCTTGCTCTAAGCAGTCGCGGCGGATGTACATGCAAAAGCCTACGCCGGTGGGCACATCCACGGCTGCGCCGGGATTGGCTTGCGCGCACAGGGCATCAAGTTGAGCGGTGTTGTAACCAGCGGGCAGCTCGTTGTCTTTGCAAAACTGGGGGTAGCTGCAAATGGTGGCGTTGTTGGACAGTGGCGTGACCGAGGCGATGCGGCTGTCGCTGTAGGCGGCGCGGTGGATGCGGTCGAGCCAGTCGTTGGCGACTTCGGTGTCGCTGTTGAGCAGCAGCACGTCGTTGCTACCGGACAGCGCCATGCCGCGGTTGACCGTGCCGACAAAGCCGAGGTTGTCGGCGTTTTCTAGCAAGGTGATGCGGCTGTCTTGCGCGGCGCGCGTGCGCAGCCATTCGGTCACTTCAGGCTCGGGGCTGGCGTCATTGATGGCGATCAGGCGATAGGGCGTGGTGCAGGCGCTGGCCAGCACCGAGTTGATGCACAACTGGGTATCAGCCAAGCCCCGGTAGATGGGCACGATGATGTCCACTGGGTGCGGTCTGGGGGGAATGGGCGTGGAGGTTGGCGTCGGGGCGGCTGCTGAGCGGTCTGCGCCCCGGCTCCGCAGGCGGTCAATGGCCATTTTGGTGTGGACAAGGGGGCGGATGGCGCGAAATACGGTGGAGGCTTCAATGCCGCGCAGATACTGGGCTAAATTGTCAAAGTCGCGCTGCAGTTGGGTGGCGCGGTGTTTGAGTTCGGCACGCTGGCGCGTGAGTTTGGCCGTACTTTCTTCTAGCGTGGCATTGCGGTGCTGCGCGGTATTGAGCAGGATTTGCGTTTGTTGTAATTGGCTTTGCAGTTGCACTTGCGTGGTGCGTGCGCTGTCTTGAATGTTTGTCATGCGCTCTTGCAGCGAGCGCACGCTGGCTGATAGTGCCAAGTAGTCGGCCGACATGGGCCAACCCAGCTCTATTTCTAGGCTGGCACCGTTAGCCAGCTCCTCGGGCGTTATGGGCAGCTCAAACCACGGGTCATCGTCGGTCAGTAGCAGCAAAGTGGCATCAGAGAGCGCGGCAAAAGGCATTTGCCACGTGATGTGCTGGTGTGACGTGTCTGCCAACAGGGAAGTTGGGCTGGCACCCGATAGCCACTGCCAAGCCGGTGTGCCATCTTGCGTGCGCAGCGTGATGCGGTACAAATGTAAAAAACCGGGCCGGTCGGCCGGGTCTAGGCGCAGGCGGGTCAGCAGCGTGCTGTGCGCTGGCAGCGCAAAGCGCAGCGTTTGGCGCGTTTGGCCGATAACGCCGATGGTGGTCAGCTTGCAGTCTTCAGCGTATTGGCCGTCGTAGCCCAAATACAGCTGCGCCGTGAAGCGGGCTTGCGCGGGTTGGGCTGCGGCAGGTGTTAGCGCTATGGCCTCTATCTCCGTCACCGGATGCGCCACAGTAATGAGCTGGTAGGTCAGCGCGTCAGGCACGCCCAGCAAGTGGCGTGCTGCTGCGGGGGGGAGACTGTCAAAGGCGATGTGGAACTCAGAATCGGGTAGTTCGCGAGAAATGGCGTCGATCGAGTCGATAGCCCAGCGCTGTTCACCTAGAAAACGGGTCAGCGACTGGCGCGTAAAAAAGCGCAGATGGGTGCGGTCGAGCAGGCCTTCTTCGCGGTAGCGAAACTCGCCTTGCATCAGTTCGGCAATTAGGCCGCAATAGCCGGCGTTGGGTACCGATATCAGCAGTTGACCGTTGGGGGCGAGCAGCTCGCGGCAAGCGGTCAAGACACGTTCGGGGCGGCTGAGGTGCTCTAGCACGTCGGCGCAGACGATGGCGTCGTAGCGCTGGCCGGCAAAGGTGGTGAGCAGGTCGCAGGTTTCGAGGTTGTCGACCACGATGCGCTGGTAGTGCGGGCGGGCGTGGGCGGCTTCGACTTCGTTGAGCGTGACGCCATCGACGCTGCAGCTTTTGGTTTGCACCAAGTGCTGGCCCAGCGCGCCGCTGCCGCAGCCGAGGTCGAGCACGCGCGATTGGGGGGGGATTAAGCTCGCCAGTACCGATAGCGAGGTGCGCTCATCTTGGCTGATGTTGCGTAGATATACGTGCAAGTCGTCAATTGGATGCGTCATCCCTTGAATTATGACGCTGCGCCTACGGCGGTTGGCTGTCGCCAGCGCTGGCGCTAACAGCGACAATAGCGTTCTTTATGACGTTTTCTGACTCCTCTTTGGGCGCTGTGGTCGTTTCCGTGGTCAGCCACGGGCACGGCTCGACGGTGCAGCCTTTGCTATATGCCTTGGCCGAGGGGGTGCAGCTGGCTGCCAGTAGTGTGCGCCGGGTGGTGTTGACGCTCAATCTGCCTGAGC
>JAGNSH010000231.1:0-1417 GCA_017988165.1 Giesbergeria sp.
GTGCCAATCCACATCCCGCGCACGCTCACGGGCAGCATGGCCGACAGGCGCGCCACCATTTCTTTGGCGGCTTTGTTGGTAAACGTCACCGCCAAAATGCCGCCGGGCGAGGCCAAGCCGTTTTGCAGCAACCAAGCAATGCGCGTGGTCAGCACCCGGGTTTTGCCCGAGCCGGCACCCGCCAAAATCAGCGCGTGGCCCGCCGGCAGCGTGACGGCGGCGAGTTGTTCGGGGTTGAGGTGGGCCAGCAGGGGCGAGGCGGCGGCGCTGGAAGATGCGCTGGGGTCAGCGCCAGAAAAAAGGTCGTGTGCAGGCATGGCGCCATTGTAGAAAGCGGTGCGCCCCGCCGCGCAGCCACAGAGTCTGCACCCGCGTCAGGCCATTGGCGCGGGCTTAGACTGCACCACGGTTCATTAATTTTGTGATGGGGCGTGGACTTTCATGGAAATCTTCGATTACGACAACATCTTGCTGCTGCCGCGCAAGTGCCGCGTTGAAAGCCGCGCCGAGTGCGATGCCAGCGTGCAACTGGGTCAACGCCGCTTTCGCCTGCCGGTGGTGCCGGCCAACATGAAGACCGTCATCAACGAGTCGCTGTGCGTCTGGCTGGCGCAAAACGGCTATTTCTACGTTATGCACCGCTTTGATTTGGATAACGTGCAGTTTGTCAAAGATATGCGCGCGCAGGGCGTGTTTGCCTCCATCTCGCTGGGCGTAAAACCGGCCGATTACGACACCGTGAACCAACTGGTCAGCGTTGGCTTGGCGCCCGAATACATCACCATCGACGTCGCCCACGGCCATGCCGATACGGTGAAAAACATGGTCGCTTATCTGAAAGACAAACTGCCCAGCAGCTTCGTCATCGCCGGTAACGTCGGCACGCCCGAGGCCGTGATTGACCTCGAAAACTGGGGCGCTGACGCCACCAAAATTGGCATCGGCCCCGGCAAGGTCTGCATTACCAAGCTCAAAACCGGTTTTGGCACTGGCGGCTGGCAGCTGTCGGCGCTGAAATGGTGCGCACGCGTCGCCACCAAACCCATCATTGCCGACGGCGGCATTCGCCACCACGGCGACATTGCCAAGAGCATTCGCTTTGGTGCCAGCATGGTGATGGTCGGCTCGATGCTGGCCGGCCACGCAGAATCGCCCGGCCAGACGGTAGAGGTCAACGGCGCGCTGTTCAAAGAGTATTACGGCTCGGCCAGCGACTTCAACAAAGGCGAATACCGCCACGTCGAAGGCAAACGCATCCTCGAACCCATCAAGGGCACGCTGGCCGACACGCTGGTGGAGATGGAGCAAGACGTGCAAAGCTCCATCAGCTACGCCGGCGGCACCCAGCTGATGGACATTCGCAAAGTCAACTACGTCATCCTCGGCGGCGAAAACGCCAGCGAACATTTGATGTAAG
>JAGNSH010000231.1:1517-2944 GCA_017988165.1 Giesbergeria sp.
GTTGCAAGCTGGCTGACAGGCAGGCGCACAGAAAGACCCCATGATGGATGCCGTCATTGTTCACTGTGAGCCTGCCCATGACCGCTTCTGTCGCCGCTAAAGCTGCCAACCCCATCTCTGTCGCCGTGCTCGGCACCGGCATGATGGGCTTTCCGATGGCCCAGCGCCTGTGCGCCGCTGGCCACCGTGTCCATGTCTGGAACCGCACCCGCGCCAAGGCCGAGCCGCTGGCCGCAGCCGGCGCCAACGTCCACCGCTACGCCGCTGATGCTGTGCGCCACGCCGATATCACCATCAGCCTGCTAGAAAACGGCCCCGTCGTCGCCGATGTGCTGTTTGCCCAAGGCGCAGCGCAGGCCTTGCGCCCGGGCAGTTTGTATATCGAGATGGCCTCCATCCAGCCCAGCGAAGCACGCGACCACGCGGCGCGCTTGGGTGAAATGGGCGTGTCGCACTTGGATGCGCCGGTCTCGGGCGGCACGGTGGGCGCCGAAGCGGGCACGCTGGCCATCATGGCCGGCGGCAAGGCGGTCGATTTTCAACGGGCGCTGGTCGTGCTGAACGCCCTGGGCCGCGCCACCCACGTCGGCCCGCACGGCACTGGCCAGCTGGCCAAGCTGGCCAACCAAATGATTGTCGGCATCACCATCGGCGCCGTGGCCGAAGCGCTGCTGTTTGTCGCCAAAGGCGGCGCCGACATGGCCAAAGTGCGCGAAGCCATCAGCGGCGGCTTTGCCGACAGCCGCATCCTGCAAGTACACGGCCAGCGCATGGTCGATCGCGACTTTATTGCGCGCGGACGCATGGCAGTGCAGCTCAAAGACCTGCGCAACGCGCTGGCCACCGCGCACGATATTGGCTTTGACGCCCCGGTCAGCACCTTGTTAGAGAGCCTGTACGCCCAAAGCGTCGAGCACGGCCTGGGTGCGCTAGACCAAAGCGGCCTGTTTGTCGAACTGGCCAGCCGCAACGCCATGCCATGATTTTTTGCGGCGTTTTTTTGGTTTTTGGCAGAAAACGCTAAAAAAGCTAGTGCATAATTTGCGACTCTGCAAAAACGCAGAGCCGTCAAAAGCGTGGGGTTCTTAGCTCAGTTGGTAGAGCAGCGGACTCTTAATCCGTAGGTCGACAGTTCGAATCTGTCAGGACCCACCACCTATACCTTGTGTAGATTGAAAAGCTTGCTATCTAATCGGTAGCAGGCTTTTTTCACGTTGGGGCTGGTGACAATTTGGTGAATTTCCGTGGGACTATATCCCCGTCCACAGCTTGCCCAGCTTTCAATTTTTGGACGAAAATAGTTCAGGCCAGCGGCACCGTGCGGGTGGCTTACGGCACCCTTCGTTGTTTTTGCTGCTGCCGAAAACAAGAAAACCCTTGTAACTCATTGAATTACAAGGGTTTTTTGCGTTTGGCGGAGAGGGTGG
>JAGNSH010000232.1 GCA_017988165.1 Giesbergeria sp.
GCAGCCACAGGCGCACGTCGGTGGCGACTTGGTCGTTGCGGCTGCGCCCGGTGTGCAGGCGCTTGCCGGCGTCGCCCACCAGCTGCGTCAGGCGCGCTTCGATGTTGAGGTGAACGTCTTCCAAGTCGAGCTTCCAGTCAAACCCGCCCGACTCAATCTCTTGCGCAATGTGCGCCATGCCTTTGTAGATGGCCATGTGGTCGTCGCTGCTGATGATGCCCTGCGCGGCCAGCATTTCAGCGTGCGCCAAGCTGCCGGCAATGTCGGCTTGCCACAGGCGCTTGTCAAAAAACACGCTGGAGGTGTAGCGCTTGACCAAGTCGCTCATCGGCTCCGAAAAAAGCGCCGACCAAGCCTGTGCCTTGGTATCGAGCTGGTTGTGGGAGGGCGCGGCGGTGGCGTGGGCGGGACTGGCAGAGCTGGTAGGCATGGTGTGGCAATAATCCGGTGAAACAGACACCCGGAACACCCGGATGCCGCAATGCAAAACCCGCAAATTTTATCGACCCCGCGCCGCAGTGCCCAAGTGGGCGCTGGCGCGCGCCGCGCATTGGTGTTTGACGCCTGCGAAGTTGGCGTGGTGCTGCGCGCGGTGCTGTTTGTCGAAACCGTGCTGGGCGTGGGCGCCATGTACGGCAGCGAGACACTGCTGGACTGGGCCGCGCGCCTGGCGCTGCTGACCGGCGGCGCCCTGCCGGCGACGCTGGCGTGGCTGATTGCCGCGTGCAGCATGAAGACGCTGCTGCAAAGGCTGGACACGCGCGGCCAGTTTGCCGCTGGCGTGGCGCTGGGCGCGCTGGCCGGACTGTACGCCTGCGCCATGCTGGTGCTGGCCGGTGTGGTGGCTGCGCTGCCAGCGCCGTGGCTGGCCAGCGGCGCCAGCGGTGCGCTGCTGGCGGCCGCGCTGGTGGCGGCGCTGGTGCTGCGCGCCCGGGGTCGCACGCCAGCGGCCACCACGGCGCGGCTGGCCGAGCTGCAGTCGCGTATCCGGCCGCACTTTTTGTTCAACACCCTCAACAGCGCTATCGCTTTGGTGCGCGAAGAGCCCGCGCAGGCCGAGTCGCTGCTAGAAGACCTGAGCGACCTGTTTCGCCATGCGCTGATGGAGCAGGGCGAGGCGGTGACGCTGGGCGAAGAAATCACGCTGGCGCGGCGCTATCTACACATTGAACAGGTGCGTTTTGGCCCGCGCCTGCAAGTGCAGTGGCAACTCGACCCGCGTGCCGACGGGGCGCGCCTGCCGCCCTTGTTGCTGCAACCGCTGGTCGAAAACGCCGTCAAGCACGGTGTCGAACCCAGCCTGCATGGCGGCAAATTGCGCGTACAAACCCAGCGGCGCGGCAGCCGGGTGCTGGTAACCATCACCAATACCGTGCCGGGCGCGAATGAGCGCGAAGGCGCAGCGCCCAGCGGCCACGGCATTGCGCTGGCCAATGTGCGCGCGCGCTTGGCACTGCTGCACGATGTGCAGTGCGAGTTCAGCGCCGGCTTGGCAGACGGCCAAGACGGCCTGTACCAAGTGCGCATCACCCTGCCGGCGCCTCCACTGGACAAAAACACCACCACAAAGCCCCATGAACATCCTCATCGTTGACGACGAAGCCTTGGCGCGCAGCCGCCTGCGCACCCTGCTGGCTGACAGTGACCGCCCCGGCGACAAGCCACGCCACCACGTTGCCGAAGCCGCCACCGCCGCCGAGGCGCTGGCCTGGCTGGCGCCCACCGGCGGGCAAGCCTGCGACGTGGTGCTGCTGGACATCCATATGCCCGGCCAAAACGGCCTGGCCTTGGCGCACAGCCTGCGCGCGCTGGCCTATCCGCCGGCCATCGTCTTTGTCACTGCGCACGCCGACCATGCGCTGAGCGCCTTTGAGCTGGACGCGGTCGACTACCTGACCAAACCGGTGCGCCGCGAGCGCTTGCAGCAAGCGCTGGCCAAAGCGCAGCGCGCCGTGCCGACGGCGCTGGGCATCGCGCCCGCCGCAGTGCAAGCGCCGGGCGAGGCGCTGCTCATCCAAGACCGTGGCCGCACCGAGCGCGTGCCGCTGGCCGAGGTGCTGTACTTCAAGGCCGAGCAAAAGTACATCACCGTGCGCACCGCCGCGCGCAGCTACATCTTGGATGGCACGCTCAACGATTTGGAGGCGCGCTACGCGGCCGAGTTTTTGCGCATCCACCGCAACGCCTTGGTGGCGCGGCGCGCCGTGCGGGCGCTAGAAAAGCACTACGACCCCGAGGAGGGCGAAGGCTGGGCGGTGCGCCTGCACGGCTTGGGTGAACTGCTGGCGGTGTCGCGCCGCCAAGTGACGGCGGTGCGCGAAGAAATAGCACGCTGAAACTATCTGTTTGATATTAATTTGATAGCTATCGGCGCTTGTCCCATAAGGGCTAGAGGCCGATTTGGCTTATAAACGCACCGCAATGCCGCGCGCCGCCATGTGTTCTTTGGCTTGGCGCACGGTGAATTCGCCGTAGTGAAAAATGCTGGCGGCCAGGACTGCGTCGGCACCGCCAATTTGGATGCCGTCGGCCAGATGGTCGAGCGTGCCCACGCCGCCCGAGGCAATCACCGGCACGCTGACGGCGTCGCTGACGGCGCGGGTCAGGGCCAGGTCAAAGCCGGACTTGGTGCCGTCGCGGTCCATGCTGGTCAGCAAAATCTCGCCGGCGCCGCGCTGCGCCATCTCGGTCGCCCACGCCACCACGTCCAGGCCGGTGTTTTTGCGTCCGCCGTGGCTGTAGACGTCCCAGCCGGCGCCGACGGGCTGGCCGTTGGCACCGATGCGCTGGGCGTCTTCGGCTGTGCGGCGTTTGGCGTCGATGGCGACGACGATGCACTGCGCGCCGTATTTGGCCGAGACGGCGTTGATGACTTCGGGGTTGGCCAGCGCCGCCGAGTTAAAGCTGGTTTTGTCAGCCCCGGCGTTGAG
>JAGNSH010000233.1 GCA_017988165.1 Giesbergeria sp.
GCTCAAAACCGAAGCCGGCCAAGCCACGCTGCACACCGAATTGGCGCAAACCGATGTGTTGATGACTTCGTTTCGCCCGTCGGCATTGGCCAAATTGGGGCTGGACTGGCCGCTGCTGCAAGCGCGTTACCCGCGCCTGTCACTGGTGAGAATCGTCGGCGCTTGCGGCGCGCGCGCCGATGAAGCGGGGCATGACCTGACCTATCTGGCCGAAGCCGGCCTGCTGCCCGGCACCGATTTGCCGCCAACGCTCTACGCCGACATGGGCGGCTCGTTGATGGCCAGCGAGGCGGTGCTGCAAGCCCTGCTGGCGCGCGCGCAAGACGAGCAAGGACGCGGCGTGTGCATCGAAGTCGGCTTGGCCGAAGCCGCGCAGTGGCTGGCCTTGCCGCACGCATGGGGGCTGACGCAGCCAGCCAGCGACATTGGCGGCGCCCACGCCGGCTACCGCGTTTACCCGTGCGCCGATGGCCGGGTGGCGGTCGCCGCGCTGGAGCCGCACTTTGCTGCGCGCCTGTGCCTTGCAGCCGGGCTGGCCGACATTACGGGCGACGCCGCCGTGCTGCGCGATTCGGCGACGCACGCTGCCATCGCCGAATTTGTACGCCAACAAAGCCGCGCCCAATTGGATGCGCTGGCAGCAGAAAAAGACATTCCGCTGTTCACCCTGGCTGGCGTTTGAGGCCAAGCTGCGCTCATCAGCACTCGGGCGCTATCTCCGTCACGTAATCCGACAAGGCGCCCAAAATCTCTTGCGCGCGCTCGTCGGCGGTGTCAAACAGCTCCTCGGTTTGCGTCTGCAATTGCTCTGCGGTGCGTGCGCCGCCTGCGCCGTCCATCAAGCGTGCTTTGCGGTGCGCTTCCCAGCGCTCCTCCTCCTCGGGCGAGAGCGAGTCGGCAAAATTGCGCGCCCGGTAGCGCCACAGCAGCTCGGTCAGGCGCGGGTCGTCAAAGCTGGTTTTGGCCTGCGCCAGCTGTGCGCCGCCCATGGCGCGCAGCTCGTTCAGGCGGTGGCGGTCGCCGTTGCTGACAAAGCCAGCGTACAAATCTTGCTCGGGGTCGACCGGTGCGCCCGGCTCAGGCTGGCGGGCAAACACCGCTTGCCACAGCGCGCTCATGTCGGGCAGGTCGCGGGCGATGGCGGCGTGGGCCAGTGCTGCGTCCATGTCCATCTGCCAGCGCTGCGCCATGGCTGGGGTCAGGGTTTTGAGCTGGCTGACCACCATCGGTGACTTGTTCAGGTGGATGGTTTTTATCGGCAGGCGCTTGACGCCCTCGGGCAAATCGGCGCTGCGGGTGAACATCCGCAGGCGCAGTTGCTCGGCGCTCAAAGTGGCCAGCTCGCTCGGGTCTTGCGCCAAGTCCCAGGCAATGATTTCGTTCTTGTTGGTCGGGTGGCTGGCCAACGGCCACATCACGGCCAAGCAGCCACGCTCGGCGCCAAACATTCCAGAGACGTGCAAAAACGGCCGCGCGTGGGCCGCCGTCGCTGGCAAATGCAGTTCGGCGGCGACACGGTCTTTTTTGTGCAGCGCCAGCGCAAAGTCAAACAACTTGGGCTGGTGTTGGCGCACCAATCGCGCCAGCGCAATCGTGGCGCGCACGTCCGACAGCGCGTCGTGCGCCGCCTCGTGCGCCAAGCCGTTGGCGCGGGTCAAGTCCTCCAGCTTAAAGCTGGGCGTGACGCCGTCGTCCTTGGTCGGCCAGGTGATGCCCTCGGGGCGCAGCGCAAACACCATGCGCACCACGTCCATCAGGTCCCAGCGGCCGCACTGGTTTTGCCACTCGCGCGCGTACGGGTCCATCAGGTTGCGCCAAAACATAAAGCGCGTGATTTCGTCATCAAAGCGGATGCTGTTGTAGCCGACGCTGATGGTGCCGGGCTGGGCCATTTCGGCCTCGATGCGGTTGGCAAACTCGCGCTCATTCACGCCGCGCTGCCAGGCGATTTGCGGCGTGATGCCGGTAATCAAACACGATGCTGGGTCGGGCAAATAGTCGTTGCTGGGCTGGCAGTACAGCATCAGCGGCTCGCCGATTTCGTTCAGCTGCGCGTCGGTGCGCACGCTGGCAAACTGCGCCGGACGGTCGCGCCGGGTGTCGATGCCAAAGGTTTCGTAGTCGTGCCAAAGAAAGGTGTGGGACATAAGTGCGGCGCCTCAAAGTGTCATAAAACAGCAAAAATATAGAAAATATGCATGATTTAGGCCTCTAGCCCTTTAAATACATGCGCTAGTAGCTATAAAAATCATAGTAAACTGAATTAAAAAGGCCGGCAACCTTGCGGCTACCGGCCTTTATTTTCTTCGTTGATGCGCGTTGATTAACCCGCTGTAGCCTCTTGCGGCTCGGTCGGCTCGGCCTTGGCAATGCGCTCTTTCTTGGCCAGCGGCTGAATGTCCAGCCGCACCTGCGAGGTCTCGGCGCCCTTGTCGTCCTTGCCCAGCTCGATGTCCACCGTCAGGCGACCACCGTCGGTCAGGCGGCCAAACAGCAATTCGTCGGCCAAAGCGCGGCGAATCATGTCCTGGATCAGGCGCTGCATTGGGCGCGCGCCCATCAGCGGGTCAAAGCCCTTCTTGGCCAAATGCTTGCGCAAATCGTCGGTGAAGGTGACTTCGACCTTCTTCTCGGCCAGTTGCTGCTCCAGCTCCAGCAAGAACTTATCGACCACGCGCAGGATGACGTTCTCATCCAGCGCCTTGAAGCTGACGATGGCGTCGAGGCGGTTGCGGAACTCGGGCGTAAACAGGCGCTTGATATCGACCATTTCATCGCCCGCTTGGCGCGGGTTGTTGAAACCGATGGTCGCCTTGTTCATGGTCTCGGCGCCCGCGTTGGTCGTCATGATGATGATGACGTTGCGGAAGTCGGCCTTGCGCCCGTTGTTGTCGGTCAGCGTGCCGTGGTCCATCACCTGCAACAGCA
>JAGNSH010000079.1 GCA_017988165.1 Giesbergeria sp.
AAATTGACACCCCGCACGAAAAGCACGCCAACATCAAGCAAGTGCTGTACTGGGCGGACAACGCACAGCACAAGCGCAAGATGCTCGACCACTGGTTGCGCGACACCACCATCAACCAAGCCATCGTGTTTGCCAGCACCCAAGTTGAGTGCGACGGCCTGGCCGCTGACCTGCAACAAGAAGGCTTTAGCGCCGTGGCGCTGCACGGCGCCCTGAGCCAAGGTCTGCGCAACCGCCGCCTGATGGCACTGCGCGAAGGCCATGTGCAAATTTTGGTCGCCACCGATGTGGCCGCACGCGGCATTGACGTGCCCACCGTAACCCACGTCTTTAACTACGGCCTGCCGATGAAGGCCGAGGACTACACCCACCGCATTGGCCGTACGGGCCGTGCCGGGCGTGATGGTCTGGCGGTGACGTTTGCCGAATTCCGCGACCGCCGCAAGATTTTTGACATCGAAGGCTACAGCCACCAACAGTTCAAGGCCGAAGTGATTCCGGGCTTGGAGCCAGTGCAGCGCTTCCCACAGGGCGGCAGCCGTCCACAAGGTGACTTTGGCGGCGCTGGCCGTGGCGCGCCTTCGCGTGGCAAGTTTGGCGGCGGTGGTGACCGTGGCGGCTTCGGCGGCGGCGGTGGTGGCGCACGCGGATTTGGCGGCGGTGACCGTGGTGGTTTCGGCGGCGGCGGTGGTGGTGGTGGCGGCTTCGGCGGCGACCGCGATCGCAGCGACCGGGGCGAGCGCAACTTTGGTGGCGCCAGCGGCTTTAACGACCGCCAACGCACCCAAGGCCGTCCTGATGACCGTGGTGGCTTCGGTGGTGGCGGTGGTGGTTTCGGCGGCGCACCGCGCGAAGACCGTGGCTTTGCACCGCGCAAGCCATCGTTTGGCGACAGCCCACGTCCCGCGTTTGCTCCGCGTGGCGAAGGCGGCGGCGCTCCCCGTGGTGACTTTGCCCCACGCCGCGACAACGACAGCTTTGCCCCACGCAAGCCAGCGTTTTCTAAGCCCGGCGCCGGTGCTGGTGCTGGTGCTGGCAAGCCTTTTGTGCCGCACGACGCTCGCAAGCGCCCTGCCCGTCCAGCACGCTGAAATAAAGCGCTGGGCTTAATCGGTTAGCCAGCTAGCGCTGCATTCAGAAAAATAAAAACGGCCTTGTTTAAGGCCGTTTTTTTGTGTCGTCTGATATAAATTTAATAGCTACAAGCGCTTACTGCATAAGGGTTTGCAGCCATTTTGCTGCTTAAATTCAATTGCCCAGCAATTCGCCGATGGCTTTCAAGTCATCGACCCGATCGCAAATGGTTTTCACCGCCATCATGATCGGAATGCCCAGCAGCAAGCCCCACAAGCCCCACAGCCAGCCCCACGCCAGCACGCTGACGAACACGGCCACCGGGCTCATGCTGCTGGTGCGGCTGGTCAGCCACGGCGTGAGCAAATTGCCGACCAAGGTGTGGATCAGCAGCGAGGCGCCGCCGATGGCCAGTGCCATGTCTAAGCTGCCAAACTGCAAAAAAGCCACCAGCGCCGAGGCACCGGTGACGACGATGGAGCCGATGTAAGGCACCAAATTGAGCACCCCGGCCAGCACGCCCCAGACGATGGCGTTTTCTAGGCCCAGTGCCGCATAGGTGGCGCCGGTGGTGATGCCGACAATCACGCTGGTCAACACCTGCACCAACAGGTAGCGCTGAATTTGTCCGGTGATGTCGCCCAGCACTTGCAGCGTGACTTTTCTGCGCTCTAGGCTGGGGCCAGCAATGCGCAGCAGTTTGTGCTGGAACACATCGCCCGAGGCCAGTGCAAAAAACGCCAAAAACACCACCACTGCAAACTGCCCCAGCGCCGAGACCAGCCCCATGGTGCCGCTCCACAGGTAGTCGCGGATGTTGAGCGGGCTGCGCTCGATTTGTACCCGCTGCACGCCGCGTTTGGTGGTCGGTGCGGTGGCGTTTTCTGCGGCGGCTTGTTCGATTTGGCTGGCGGCTTTTTGCACTTTTTCTAGCGCCCCCGGCCCTTGGCGGGCGCGCGTGCGCAGGCTGTCGCGCACTTTTTGCGCGGCAACTGGCAGTGATTCGATGACTTGTGCGGCGCCGTCGCTCAATTGCATCGCCGCAGCACTCAGGCCGGTGACCAGCGCCAACAGCAGCACCGCAGCCCCCAGCCAGCGCGGTATGTGCCAGCGCTGTAGCGCGCCCACGGCGGGCGAGAGGGCGCTGACCATCAACACGCTCATGGCCACCGGAATAAACACCGCTGCCGCCCAGTGCAGCATGGCCACGCTGGCAAACAACGCCAGCAGCGCCAGCGACACGCTGCGCACATCGACCGGCATATGCAGGCGCATCAAGGTGGCATGGGGCGCTGGCGCTGGCTCTAGCGCGTCAGGCGTATCAGGTGCGTCAGGTGCGTCAGGTGTATCGGACTTATCTGCCGTACTGGCTTGGGCGGCGCTGCTGCTGGCCGGTGCGTTGGCAGACTCGTTGGCAAGTGCGCCGTCAGATGCCAGCGGCTCAGAGGGGTGTGGTGGTGGGGTGGGCATGGCGTATTTTCTTCGCACGCGGCGGCGTCTAGCGTAGGTGATGGCCGTATTTGTGCCGGCTTGCAGCAGGCAAAACAGCCATGAAAAGCCGCATTGTTTTGCCGATGGCCGCAGGGCAGGGGCGCTACCATCGGGGCCATGCAAACACCTCACAACTGCAGTGCGCGACGGCGTGCTGCCCCTTGGCTGGCGCTGTGGGCCACAGCAGCCGCAGTCTTGTTGGTCAGCGGCTGCTCGACGCTGGACGTGCCGCGCGCTGACAACTACTCAGCCACCGGACAGAAAAAAGCCCGGGCCGTCCACCACTGGGATGTGCTGGCCGACGATGTGGCCGGGCGCATCGCCAGAAAAATCAGCGACTGGCCGCCTGACGAATACCCCATCTACATCGCCCAAGCCACCGATTCGAGCTTTAACCAAGGCTTTCGCAAGCTGCTGATCACGCGCTTGCTCGATCGCGGCCTGTACTTATCGACCGAGCCGACCGAGGTGGTGCTGACCTTTGACACCCAAGTGGTGCAGCACCCGACGCCAGTCTCTAACAGCGTGCCGTTGCCTGGGACCACGCTGGGGGCTGGCATTGCGGTGGTGCGTGATGCGGTGACCTACGCCCACAGCCCCACTTCTTTTGCCGCCGGCTGGCTGGCCACTGGCTTGGTGGCCGACATTGCGCGTTTGACCACCGACGGCGCCGCAGCCGGCGGGCCGACCCGCACCGAAGTGCTGGTGACCACCTCGCTCGAAGGCGGCAGCCGCTATTTGGCGCGTACCGCCGATGTGTATTACATCGCCCACCACGACGCCTTGCTGTATCTCGATCCGCCGCCGCCGCCGCCAGTACCGCTGGTGCCCATGAAAACTTGGCGGATGGTGACACCATGAAGCGGCGCTTGATTGGCCTACTGGCCGCTGCCAGCGTGCTGGGCTTGTCCGGCTGCGCCCGTTATTACTACGGCGACAACACCGCCGCGCAGCCCGGGCGCGCCACCGCTGCGCAAGCGCCGGGGCTGCTGCGCACCGAGGTGCTGTTGGGCAATTACCACGCGGTGGATGTATTGCTGCAAAACGCCCAGCTCGATCCGACGCGCAGTGTGTTGGTCGCCACCTTGGTGAACGTCGATCGGCTGACCGAGTCGTCGCGCTTGGGCCGTATTTTTTCGGAGCAAATTGCTGGCCGCTTGGTGCAGCGCGGCGTGCCGGTGACGGAGTTGAAGCTGCGCGAACAAGTGTCTTTGCAGCCGCTACAGGGCGAGCTGCTGCTGTCGCGCCAGTTGAGCGAGGTCAGCCAGCAGCACAACGCGCAGGCGGTGGTGGTTGGCACCTACGCCGTCTCGGCGCAGACGGTGTATGTCAGTCTGAAATTGGTCAATCCGCTGGGCAACACCGTGATTGCCGCCAGCGACTACGAGGTCGCCATCGACGAAAACGTGCGCAGTCTGTTGTTTGACCGCTGAACAGCGCGGTGTTCCACCTGTGAGTACAGGTACAAAAAAACCGGCATTGAGCCGGTTTTTTTGATAGCTACAAGCGCTTGCCCCATAAGGGCTAGAGGCCTGTTTTGTGCTTATTGTGCTCAGTGCAGCATCAACGAGCCGGCGTTTTTGCTTTTGCCGGCCCGTGCTGGTGGGTTGCACAGGCCGCAGACGTAGTGGCGGTTTTCGTACAGCTCAGTGACAAACTGGCCGCCGCAATCGGAGCACTTGGTGCGCGTGAGCATTCCGGCGTCGACAAATTTCACCAAGCGCCATGCGCGGGTAAACGACAGCAGCGGCTCGACTTGGGCAATGGTGATTTGCTCGTTGTAGAGGCGATACGCCTTGGTCAGCAAATCGACCGAGTCCAAATCCACGCCTTTGGACAAATATTCGTAGATGTTCAAAAACAGCGAGCTGTGGATGTTTTCTTGCCAGGTCAAAAACCAGTCGGTCGAGAACGGCAGTTGACCCTTAGAAGGCGACTTGCCCGCCACTTCTTTGTAGAGGCGAATCAGGCGCTCATACGACAGCGTGGTTTCTGATTCGAGCACTTGCATCCGCGCGCCCATTTCAATCAACATGGCGGCCCGCTCGATTTGGCGCGACTCGTTGAGCACGCTTTTAGGCGCCGCTTTGGGGCTCTTGGTGGCTGCGGCGGTGGCAGGTGCGGTGTGGGTGGCGGTGGCGGTCATGGGGGGCTCCTAAGGCGGTTCGCGGGGTGCTGGTGGGGGCGCAGAAAGGCTTAGAGCACTTCAGTGACGCGGCTGGCCATAAGGATGTTGGCGTGCAGGGTGTTGGTGGCGTCGTTGCCAATTTTCTTGGGCGTGTTGTGGTTGGTGAGCAAGCTCCAGACCAAGTTGTCGTCGACGCGAAAGCTGCAAAGAAGGGTGTTTCTTGAGGCCAATTTCAGCAGCTGCGCGGCGGACAAAGAGCTCAGAATGTCGGCAGCCTCTTCGTTCATGCCCAAACGAAACACGGCTTCAGCCTTGTCTTGGCGAATCAAGGTCTGCGCCAACATCAAGTAGGTCAGGTTGGTTTCGCGGATCTCAGCGAGCAATTGTTCGTTTGTCATGGTTCATCCCTTTTGTTTCAGACTGTCGTTCACACCCGGTTTAGAGAAGTGTGATGCGTTGAAATGGATTGTGAATTCGACCCAATCAAAAATTAAGTCGGGGGATTGCTGTACCGCGCGTCTGGTTTCGTAACCGCCCTTGTAGGTGTTTGCCTTACAAGCGTTGCAGTGCAGCCAGTGCGCTGCACAGGGGCGCTGTCTGCTGCGCCGGGGCGGCGGCAAAAGGCTTTGGCGGGCGTTTAGCCGCGCGCTACTGGCCGCGCGGCATCGCTGCACCATTCGCTCCAGCTGCCGGCAAACAACGCTGTGGGTGCAAAACCGGCCAATTCCATGGCAATCAGGTTGGGGTTGGCGGTGACGCCGCTGCCGCAGTGGTGCACCACGCTGGTGGCATCGCGCCCGGCCAGCAGGGCGTCAAACTCGGCGCGCAGTTGGCTGGCGCTTTTGAAATGGCCGCTTGGCGTGAAGTTGTCGCCAAACGGGCGGTTCAGTGCGCCGGGAATGTGGCCTGCCACCGGGTCCAGTGGCTCGACCTCGCCGCGGTAGCGCGCAGCGGCGCGTGCGTCGATCAGCGTTTGGCCGGGTTGCTGCAACTGCGCGGCTACTTGCTGCACGCTGAGCAGCTGGCGCAGCGGCGCGTTCAAACGAAAGTTGGTTTGGAAATGCGCCGGTTCGTCGCCTTGGGCCAGTTCGCCGCCTTGGGCTTGCCAAGCCGGCAGGCCGCCATCGAGCACGGCTACGGCGTCGTGCCCCAGCCACTTCAGCATCCACCACAGGCGGCCACAAAAAGCGCTGCCTTGGCGGTCGTACACCACCGCTTGCATGGCATTAGAAAAGCCGATGTCAGACAGCCAGATGGCAAATTTTTCGCGGTTGGGCAGTGGGTGGCGCCCGCCCGAGGCCGGTGTGTCGGCCTCGCCCGCTGTGATGGGGGTGCCGTCGGCGCCGGGCGCGCCGTGCAGGGCGCTGAGATCGCTGTCTAGGTGGGCGTAGACCGCGCCGGGAATGTGCCCGCTGCGGTACTGCGCGTGGCCGGCGCGGGGGTCGGCCAGGTCAAAGCTGCAGTCAAACACCATCAGCGGGGCGCGCTGGGCGCCCTCAGTGCGCAGGGCTTGCAGTTGGGCGGCGGAGATCAGGGTGGTGTAGGTCATATGCACAGAGGGTTGAAAAAACACGATTTTGGCGCTTTAGCCCCCGCAAGCCATTAAAAAGCCCCCTGATAGCTGTATCAGGGGGCTTTTTAAGTCAAAACGGCCTCTGGCCCTTATCTGGATTGCGGTAGCAGCTATTTATTTAATAGCATCAATGTCGCCCATAGCGTGGCGATACCACGCGTGAAAGTGCGCCATCCCGTCTTCCATCGGGCTTTGGTAGGGGCCGACCTCGTTGTCGCCGCGCGCCAGCAGGGCTTTGCGCCCGGCGTCCATGCGCTCGGCAATGTCGTCGTCTTCGATGCAGGTTTCCATGTAGGCGGCTTGCTGGGCTTGCACAAATTCGCGCTCAAAGGCGGTGATTTCTTCGGGGTAATAAAACTCCACCAGGTTCAGCGTCTTGCTGGGGCTGAGCGGGTGCAGCGTCGAGACGGTGAGCACGTGCGGATACCACTCGACCATGATGTGCGGGTAGTAGGTCAGCCAAATGGCGCCGCGCTCGGGCAGTTGGCCTTGGCGGTATTGCAGCAGCACCTCGTGCCATTTTTTGTAGACATCCGATCCGGGCTGACCAAAGGTCGAGGCCACGCCGACGGTTTGCACCGAATACTCTTTTTTGAACTCCCACGCCAAATCGTCGCAAGTGACAAAGTTGCCCAGGCCGGGGTGAAACGGGCCCACGTGGTAGTCCTCTAGGTAGACCTCGATAAACGTCTTCCAGTTGTAGTTGCACTCGTGCAGCTCGGTGCGGTCTAGCGTAAAGCCGTCAAACGACAGTTGTGCGCGCGGGCCCATGTCGGCCAAATCGGCCTCGATGTCGCGGCCATTGTCTTCAAACAACAGGCCGTTCCACTCGCGCAGCGGGTAGTTTTTCAGGTGCAGGCAGGGGTCGTGGCTAAAGTGCGGCGCGCCCAGCAACTGGCCGCTGGCGCTGTAGGTCCAGCGGTGTACCGGGCAGACGATGTTGCCGCCGGCGCTGCCTTTTTGCTGCTCTTGCAGCGAGCCGCGCCCTTGCAACATGGTGGCTTGGCGGTGGCGGCAGACGTTGGAGATGAGTTCGACCTGGCCGTGCGGATTGCGCACCAGCGCGCGGCCCGCGTTTTCTTGCGGCAGGGCGTAGTAGTCGCCCGGGTTGGGCACGCTCAGTTGGTGGCCGACGTAGCGCGGGCCGCGCTGGAAGATGGTTTCGAGTTCACGTTGGAACAGCGCCTCATCAAAATAGCTAGAAACGGGCAGTTGGCTGGTCGCCGGCTGCGGGCTAAGACTTAAATCAGACATATTGACCTGACCTAAACACTCCCCACAGAGAGAGCTACAGGGAGAGCTACAGGGAGAAGAGTTGAATGAGAGGCGGCCACAGCGCGCACACAAAAAAAGAAACCGGCGTAGTGCCGGTTGGGATGGAATGGGATTATAGGAGGCAGGGGTATTGGTGCGGCATATTCCCGCCGCCCCCATCTGTGTATTGACCCGGGCCGACGTCAGGGGGCGCACACCCACGCGCGGACTGGGTGTGCGTATCGGCCTAAAATTGGCGGCTTTATCTCAGATCGCCCCCGTTTTTCCATGTCCAAGTCCAAAAACGCCGCCCCTGCCGTCAGCTATGAAGCGGCGCTGGAAGAATTAGAACTGCTGATTGCCCGTATTGAGTCAGGCCAAATGCCACTCGATGAGATGCTGGCCGCCTATCAGCGCGGTGAGGTGTTGATGGCTTTTTGCCGCCAACGCCTCGATACCGTGCAAGACCAGATCACGGTGTTGGACGACGGCGCTTTGAAGCCTTTTTCGCTATGAACGCGCTGCAACAGCGCGTGCCAGACACGCCCGCTTTTAATTTGGCCGCTTGGATGGCGCCGCAGTTGCTGCGCGTCGAGCAGGCTTTGTCGCACTGGGTGGCCGCCGATGCGCCGGCTGGATTGGGCGAGGCGATGCGCTATGCGGTGCTCGATGGCGGCAAGCGCCTGCGCCCGTTGTTGGTGCTGGCCGCGCGCGATGCGGTGGCCCCGGCCGACGGCGCAGTGCGCAGCGCAGCGCTGGACGACGCTGCGCTGCGCAGCGCCTGCGCGGTAGAGCTGATCCACGCCTATTCATTAGTACACGACGATATGCCCTGCATGGACAACGACGTGCTGCGCCGTGGCAAGCCGACTGTCCATGTGCAGTTTGGCGAGGCGCGCGCTTTGTTGGCGGGCGATGCGCTACAGGCGCTGGCGTTTGAGTTGCTGACCCCGGATGGCCCGGGCGCCTCGGCACCAGTGCAAGCGCGCTTGTGTCGTTTGCTGGGCCGCGCTGCCGGTTCGGCGGGAATGGCCGGCGGGCAGGCGATTGACTTGGCCAGCGTCGGGCTGGCGCTGGACGAGGCGCAGTTGCGCCAAATGCACCGCCTTAAAACCGGCGCGCTATTGCAAGCCAGCGTGATGATGGGCGCCACTTGCGGTCAGACCGATGCGCCGGCGCTGGCGGCGCTGCAAGACTATGGCGCCGCTTTGGGGCTGGCGTTTCAGGTGGTGGATGATATTTTGGACGTCACCGCCGACTCGGCCACGCTGGGCAAAACGGCGGGCAAAGACGCTGCCGCTCACAAGCCGACTTATGTCT
>JAGNSH010000080.1 GCA_017988165.1 Giesbergeria sp.
ACGCCCATCGTGTCGATCAGGTTTTTGAGCAGCACCGGCACGCCGACGTTGGCGACCTTGGCGCCCACCATGAAGACGATGGCAATGGCAACGCGCCATTTGTATTGCCACAAATACGGCAGCAAACGCGCCAGCGTGCCCCAGTCGGAGCGCGGCGGCGCAGATGTATCAACAGGCGTGGGGGAGGGTGCGGACTCGCCGTGGTGGCGCATAGGGGACAATTCTGAATCGTTTTTACTTCTGGATTGTGCCCATGCCCACCGTGCCCCATCTCCCCGCACCCGCCTTGCCCTGTAGCCATGAGCTGGTACTCAAAGTGATTCCGATGCCGGCAGACTGCAATGCCAATGGCGATATTTTTGGCGGCTGGGTCATGGCCCAGGTCGATTTGGCGGGCTCGGTGCTGCCCGCGCGCTACATCCGCGGCCGCATGGCCACGGTGGCGGTGAACGAATTTATCTTCAAGCAGCCCGTGGGCATTGGCGACTTGCTATCGTTTTTTGCCCATGTCTCGCGCATTGGGCGCACCTCGCTGACGGTGGATGTCGAGGTGTATGCCGAGCGTTTTGCCGACCAAGGACGCCACTTCAAAGTCACCGAGGCGCGCCTGACCTATGTCGCACTGGACGCGCAAGGCCGGCCTAAGCCGCTGCCGCAGCACCTGCAAGATCAAGATCAAACTCAAGAGACGATGTAAGCCGCCGACGCCGCCGACAGCATCAGGCCGTCGGGCCCAAAAAACTCCATGCGCGTGCTGGCCACGCGTGAGCCCAGGCGCAACACCTCGGCGCGCAGCGTGAAGTGGCTGCCAATGCCGGGGCGCAAATAGTCCACGCGCAGGTCAATCGTGCCCAGCTTGGCAAAGCGGTGCAGGCGCTGCTCGGGCGACTCGTCCATGTGGCGCGCGCCAATCGCGGCCATCACCGCCAGCGCGCCCATGGCGTCCAGCGCGGCGCTGATCACGCCGCCATGCACGCGCTTGTAGGCGTAGTGGCCGACCAAGTCGGGACGCATCTCGATGCGCGCCTCGACCCGCTCGGGCTGCAGCGCAGTGATCTTCAAACCAAGTAACTGGTTGAAGACGATTTTGTCTTCAAAAATATCGCGCAAGCCTTCGATAAATTCCGGCTCAAACACCACAACGGGTACGGGTTTTTTAGTCATGTTTTCGATTGTGCTGCATCCCCGGCAGCCTCCTAGAATCCTCACTCCAGCCCTTGACCTTTTGCACGCCTTGACTTCCTCCTCCCACGCCGCCCCCGCAGTGCCCGCCGCCAGCGCCCCAGCGGGCAGCGCATCGGCACGCGCCAGCGTAGTCATTGGCGCATCGTGCTTGGTGTGGGCCTTGGTGCAGTGGCTGTCCCAAGGCAATTTGGACGGCTACCACGATATGTTGGAAAACTACGCGTGGAGCCAAGCCTGGGACTGGGGCACACACAAGCATCCGCCGTTTTTTGCTTGGATGGTCGGGCTGTGGTTTGCGCTGTTTGCGCAAAACGACTTGTCCTACCGGCTGCTGGCTTACACCAACGTCGCCATCGGCCTGTGGGGCGTGTTGCACTTGGCGCGGCGCTTGGGCTTGGGCGCGCTGGCATCGACGGCGGTACTGCTGCTGCTGTGGAGCCTGCCCTACGCCAACTTGGCCGCCAAGTTCAACGCCAACAGCCAGTTGCTGTCGCTGTGGCCGTGGACGGCCGCCATGCTGCTGGCCAGTTGGCAAGAGCGCGGCTGGCGCGGCGCAGCAGCCAGCGCGGCGCTGGGCCTGCTGGCGGCGGCCAGTATGTTGAGCAAGTACTACAGCGGCGTGTTTTTGGCCGGCTTTTTGGTGCCGACGCTGCTGACTGGCGCCGGGCGCCAATGGCTGCTGTCGCCGCGCCCCTACTTGGCACTGACCGTATTTGGCGCGGCGCTGGCGCCGCACCTGCTGTGGATTGCCGGACACAACTGGGTCACGCTGGGCTACGCCATGGATCAAGGCGGCGGCAGCATCCAATGGGCCTACGTGCTGCGCTTTGCCTTGGCACCGCTGTTTTATTGGTTACCAGGCTGGCTGGCCTGCGTCAGCGTATTCAGTCAAATGCAATACCGCACAGCCCCAGGCAGCCGCTGGGGGTCGCTGTGGCTGCGCTTGGCGCTGCGCAGCTGGCGCCCCACCGGTTGGGACGACACGCTGTTTTGGCTGGCCTTGATGCCGTGGGCCGTCACGCTGGGCTGCGGCATCGCTGGCGTGGCCGAGCTGTCAACGCCGTGGGCGATTCCGATTGGCTTTGCCTTTTCGCTGCTGTGGCTGCGCAACCTGCAAGCCGCTGTCCCCGGCGCCACGGCCCGCGCCCAAGCAGCGCTGCACCGGGCGCTGTGGCCGGTGTTGGCGGCAATTGTGCTGGTCGGCTTGGCCTTTGCCGTGAGCAATGCCTATAGCGATAGAGACGGCTACTACCGCCCCACCGAAGACGCCGCGCAGGCCATTGCCGCCGACTGGACGCAGCGCCACCCCGACTTGCCGCTGGGCTGGGTCGGCGGCGATTGGGCAGAAAACGCCCTGCTGGCTTTTTATGCCCTGCCCCATGTGCGCACCCTGCCCGGTCTGCCCGACGACTACCCAGCGCTGTTTAACCCGCACCCGCTGTGGGCACAACAAGCCGGCCTGCTGCTGTGCCCGCGCGGCCCCTACCTTGGCCCAGATCGCCGCAGCGCCCCGCCCGCCGCCGCCAAATGCGAAGACGCCGCGCAGCAGTGGCTGGCACAGCGCAGCCCAAGCACCCGCGCGCCTGCCGCCCCGCGCCTGGTCGAAGTGCAGCGCCACGGCTGGCGTTTTCCGCACCCGTACCCGTTTGTTTACGCCGTCTTTGACGCCTTGCCAGCCACGCCCGCTGCCGCCGCTCCCCGCACTCCATGACGTCACAACACCCCACACCCTCTAGCCCCTCTGCAGCCCCAGCGCCCCCGCCAACGCCAGCCAAGCCCTTGCACCCGCGCCCGGCGCTGCGCCTGAGCTGCGTCGTCCCGGCCTACAACGAAGCCGGTCACTTGGCCGAGTTTTTGCAAGCCCTGCACGCCTGCGCCAGCGCGCTGACGCCCGACTTTGAGATTTTGGTGGTCAACGACGGCAGCCGCGACCAAACACGCGAGGTGGCACTGGCCCAGGCCGAAACTTTGGGCGTGCGCTATTTGGAGTTTTCGCGCAACTTTGGCAAAGAAGCCGCGCTGTCGGCGGGCATTGACCACGCGCGCGGCAACGCCATTTTGTTGATCGATTCGGACTTTCAGCACCCGCTGGAGATGGTGGCGCAAATGGTCGATTTGTGGCGCAGCGGTTACGACATGGTGTACGGCGTCATCACCAACCGCGCCGCAGAAAGCGGCCTCAAGCGCTTGGGCACCGACATTTTTTATCGGCTGATGGGCTTTGGCTCGGACATCCACATTCCGCGCAACGCCGGGGATTTTCGGTTGATGGATCGCAAAGTGGTGCAAGCCCTCAAGGCCCTGCCCGAGCGCAACCGTTTTATGAAAGGCTTGTACGCCTGGGTCGGCTTTCAAACCGTCGCCCTGCCGTTTGTCCCCGCCGAGCGCCACAGCGGTGAATCGAGTTTTAACCTGCGCCGCTTAGGTTCGCTGGCGCTTTTGGGCATGACGTCGTTTACCAATTTACCGCTGCGCTTTTGGGGCATGGCTGGTGCTGGCCTGTCGTTGCTGGCCATTTGCTATGGCCTGTGGATTGCGCTGGAAACACTGTTGTTTGGCAACCCAGTCGGCGGCTGGCCCACGCTGGCGGCCAGCGTGCTGCTGTTCTCGGGCGTGCAGCTGCTGTCGATTGGCATCTTGGGCGAATACATTGGGCGCATTTACGACGAAGTCAAAGGCCGCCCCATCTACCTGCTGGCCCACGACGAAGACCACAGCCCTCTCAGCGCCAGTCCTGCCGACAAGGCACCATGAAACACGTCACCCTGTGCGCTGACGACTTTGCCCTGCACCCCGGCGTCGACGCCGCCGTCGTCGCCCTGGCCCAAGCCGCGCGCCTGAGCGCCACCAGCTGCATGACCACCGCGCCGCGCTGGCCGCAAGCGGCGCAGTTGCTGGCACCGCTGCGCCCAGCACTGCAAGTGGGCCTGCACTGGAACCTGACCGAAGGCCACGGCCAGCCAGCGCCCAGCTTGGTGCAAGTGCTGACCCAAGCCTACAGCGGACGCATGAAAGCCAGCAGCGCCGCCGACAGCCTGCAACGCCAGCTCGATGCGTTTGAGCAGCACACCGGCACCGCGCCCGACTTTATCGACGGCCATCAGCACATCCACCAACTGCCCGGCCTGCGCCAAGCGCTGTTGCAAGTGCTGCGCACCCGCTACGGCACTGACACCGCACCAAGTCAACGCCCGTGGATACGCTCAACCCTGCCCGCGCAATGGGGAGCCAACAAAGCCGCCGTGCTGGCGCTGCTGGGCGGCTTACGCCTGCACCGCTTGCTAAAGAACGCCGGGGTGCGCCACAACCCGCAATTTGCCGGGGTCTATGGCTTTGACGCCGCCACCCCGGCCGCCTACGGCGCGCACATGGCGGCATGGCTGCACAGCGCCCCAACAGGCACGCTGCTGATGTGCCACCCGGCCAACGCCCCCGTCCCCGGCGACGCCATCAGCGCCCAGCGGCTGGTGGAATTTGCTTATTTGGCATCGCCCGCGTTTGGAGATCTGCTGGGCGAATTGGGGATTGGATTGGCTGGAGGCACCACGCCGACTTAGCTGCTTGTTTGGGCGTTAAGCGCGTCCCATGATCGAGGCCGTGGCCATCAGCTCTTCGAGCAGTGCAAACGACACTTTGCCCGACACCACATACGGGTTCAACTCTGGCTTTTCGCAGTATTTGAGCAAGATGGAGTGGTTGACCTTGGACAGATTGACCTGGCCCATCGTCCAGCCGCCAAAGCGGCGCTCGGTAATTTCTTCGTAGTGCAGCAACTCCACATCGGTGTGGCGCGGGTCGCGCTGGATGTGGCCGTACAGCGCGCTGACGGCGCTGCGCCCGCCTTCAATCGCCTGCAAAAAAATACCGCCGCCGTAGCACAAAACACCGGTGATGCCGCTGGGCGGGTTGTGCTGGCGCGACTGCGCCAAGATGGCTTCAATGGCGGCGGGCGAGGTATCGACCGCGCGACTGGCGTACAGCAAACGTACCAACATGGTCAGTGTCTTCCGGGGATGAGGGACAGAAATTCGCGGCGCAGATTGGCGTCTTTTAAAAACACGCCGCGCATCACCGAGTTGAGCATTTTGCTGTCCAACTCGCGCACACCGCGCCACGACATACAAAAGTGGCTCGCCTCCATGACGATGGCCAAACCGTCTGGCTGGGTCATTTCCATGATCACATCGGCCAGCTGCACCACCGCTTCTTCTTGGATTTGCGGGCGTCCCATGATCCAATCGACCAAGCGCGCGTATTTGGACAGGCCAATCACGTTGGTGTGCTCGTTGGGCATCACGCCAATCCAAATTTTGCCCATCACCGGGCAAAAGTGGTGGCTGCAAGCGCTGCGCACGGTGAGCGGGCCGACAATCATCAGCTCATTCAAGTGCTCGGCGTTGGGGAATTCGGTGATGGCCGGGGGCGGCACATAGCGGCCATTGAACACCTCGCTGACGTACATCTTGGCCACACGGCGGGCGGTGTTTTGGGTGTTGTGGTCGGTCTCGGTGTTGATCACCAAGCTGTCGAGCACGCCCTGCATTTTGATTTCTACCTCGTCGAGGAGCAGCGCCAATTCGCCCGGTTCAATGAACTCGGCAATGTTGTCGTTGGCGTTAAAACGCTTGCGTGCAGCCTGAAGCCGCTCACGGATTTTGACGGAAACCGGGGTTCCCTCGTCGCTGGTAGCTGGTTGCATATCGGCAGCAAGTGATCTGAACATGGCGCCATCCTACCAGCGAACGGCTTTTATTGAATTACAAGGGTTTTTAGCCTCTAGCCCTTATGCAGCAAGCGCTTATAGCTATAAAAATAGTAGCAAAACAACCCGCCCAGCCGCTCAGTACTTTTTGCCCGCCACCCACAAGGCAGCGCGCATGATGCCAAAGGCCACCCAGTCCAGCAGGCGCTTGCGCCACGGGCGCTGTGCATAGCGGGCCGGATCGAGCATCTGGCCGGCGCTGTCCATGGCCTGCACCAAACACTGGCGCAGCGCTTGGGCGAAGGGGGCATCTTCAATCACCACATTGGCCTCGCGTGCCAGCAGCAGCGACAGCGGGTCGAGGTTAGACGAGCCCACCGTGGCCCACGGGCGCGGTGCCAGCGCGTCGATGACCGCCACTTTGGCGTGCAAAAAGCTCGGCGCATATTCGTGGATTTCGACCCCCGCCGCCAGCAGCGCGCCATACACCGGGCGCGCGGCGTGGTACTGCATAAAGTATTCGTAGCGCCCTTGCAGCAGCAGGCGCACACGCACGCCGCGCTGCGCCGCCAACACCAGCGCGCGGCGCAGCTTGCGCCCGGGCACAAAGTAGGCGTTGGCGATGATGATTTCTTCGCGTGCAAAACCCACGGCGCGCAGGTAAGACTTTTCAATGCGACTGCGGTTGCGCACGTTGTCGCGCAGCACCAGCAGCGCGCGCATTCGCCCTGTCGGCGCCTGGCGTGCTGCGCGGCGTGCCACGCTGGCCGCGTGCAAGGCGCGCAGCGCGCCGCTTAAATGGCGCTGGCCAATGTCGCTGACCACTTGCATCCGCTGCCACAGCTTATCCATGGTGTCGCTGGCTTGGCTGACCAAAGGGCCACTGACCTGCACCGCAAAATCAAAGCGCGGCGCCGTCAACGCGCCGTAGTTGGGGTCATAAAAATCATCCAGCACATTGATGCCACCGCAAAACAAAACCTGCCGGTCAACCACGCACAGCTTGCGGTGCAGGCGCTGCCAGCGCTGGGGCAGCAGCAGCCCCAGCGGCCCCAGCGGCGAATACTCGCGGTAATACACCCCTGCCGCCTGAAAGCGCTCGGCCCAGTCGGCCAGCAGCGACGCGGTACCAAAGCCATCGACCAGTACACAAGTGTGTACACCGCGCTGCGCTGCACGCACCAGTGCGGCGGCCACCTCGGCACCTGCACCGGTGCAGTCAAAAATATAGGTTTCTAGCTGGATAGCGACTTGGGCGTCGTCCAAGGCACGGATCAGCGCTGGAAACAGCTCTAGCGCGCCCTGCAACAAGCACACGCTGTGCCCATCGCCCAGATCGAAGTCGTCGCTCAAAACGGCCCTGCCTAGACTTGGAACTCGGCAATCAGCGGCAAGTGATCGGACATACGCCACCAAATGCGCCCGCGCGGCACCTTCAGGCCCAGCGGCGTCAGGCCGCGCACATAAATGTGGTCCAGTTGCACCAGCGGCAGGCGCGCCGGATAAGTCAGCGCCTGCGTCGCGTCAAACTCAATCAAACCAAAGCGTGCCAAAGCAGTTTTGATCTGCAAACCCCAGTCGTTAAAGTCGCCGGCAACGATCAGCGGCGCGTTGCTGGGGATTTCGCGCTCAATGAACTGGCGCAGGCGCTGCACTTGGCGCACCCGGCTGCCCGGAATCAGGCCCAAATGCACCACGATGACGTGGACGTGTTTGCCCTGCAAATCGACCTGCACGTGCAGCAGGCCGCGTTGCTCAAAACGGTGATCGGAGATGTCTTCGTGCTGATGGCCAATCACCGGCCAGCGCGTCAGCAGCGCATTGCCATGCTCGCCATGCTTGGTAAAGGCGTTGGTGCGGTAGACGGACGCATAGCCCTCGGGCGCCAAAAACTCAGCTTGGGGGACATCTGGCCAGCGCTTGAAATACAGCGCCTCGCTGCGGTTCATTTTGCGCACTTCTTGCAGGCAGACGATGTCGGCATCGAGCTGCTCCACCGCGTGGCCGAGGTTGTGAATTTCTAAGCGCCGCGCCGGGCCAATGCCTTGCACGCCTTTGTGGATGTTGTAAGTGGCGACCCGCAGAATGCCGGAGTCATTGAGGAGTGTGGTCATCGTGGAACGCATTGTGCAAGCAACCCGATGGCCCCATCAATAACAAAGGCGCCCGAAGGCGCCCTGTCATTCAGCACAAACTCAACGCAAAGGTGCGGGCCTATCAGCCGGCCTTGACCGCATCCAGGTTGCGCAGGCGGATGTGCAATTCGCGCAGCTGCTTTTCATCGACCGGCGATGGTGCTTGCGTCAGCAGGCACTGGGCGCGCTGGGTTTTGGGGAAGGCGATGACGTCGCGGATCGACTCGGCGCCGGTCATCATGGTGACGATGCGGTCCAGACCAAAGGCCAAACCGCCGTGCGGTGGCGCGCCGTATTGCAGCGCGTCGAGCAGGAAGCCGAACTTTTGCTGCGCGTCTTCGGGCGTAATTTTTAGCGCGTCAAACACTTTGCGCTGCACCTCGGCGCGGTGGATACGCACCGAGCCGCCGCCCATTTCCCAGCCGTTCAAGACCATGTCGTAGCCCTTGGAGATGCATTTCTCGGGGGCGGTGACCATGTAGTCTTCGTGACCGTCTTTCGGCGCGGTGAAGGGGTGGTGTACGGCAACCCAGCGGTCGTTTTCTTCGTCGTGCTCGAACATCGGAAAGTCCACCACCCACAGCGGTGCCCAGCGGTCTTCAAACAGGGCGTTTTTCTTGCCAAACTCGCTGTGGCCAATTTTGATGCGCAGCGCGCCAATGGCGTCATTGACGATTTTTTCTTTGTCGGCACCGAAGAACAGCAGGTCGCCGTTTTGTGCGCCGGTGCGTTCCAGCACTTCGGTCAGCACGCTGTCTTGGATATTTTTGACGATGGGCGATTGCAA